>WJIL01000015.1 GCA_014730275.1 Candidatus Lokiarchaeota archaeon
CGATTACGCTTATTCCAGCTTCGCTAGCTTTCTCTTGTGCTCCCTTAAGGATCTCCTCTAAAACAGATAACGGCAATCTGTTTGATGGAAATCCTGCAATGTTCACACCCAGAATTGGTTTGGCTCCCATTGCGTAAATATCACTCAATGAATTAGCAGCAGAGATCGCTCCGAACCAATAGGGTTCATCTACTATTGGCGTGAAGAAATCAACGGTCTGAACAATTGCCATATCTTCGTTGATACGATATACTGCTGCATCGTCTGCTGTTTCTATTCCGACTATGATGTTTTCGTCTGTAGGAACGGGGAGGCTTCGCAGAACTTCCTCAAGTGCCTGAGGACGCAATTTGCATGCGCAGCCCATACCATGAGTATACTGCGTTAATCTGTAGATTTCCTTTTCTTCTGACTCAGGTATGCACACTTCGCCTGGTGCCGGTTGGAGGCGCCTTGCTGTTGAGGAGATGACATCTATTGCTCTGTCTATTTGTTCGGCTGTTGTTCCTCTTCCTACCGAAAACCGAACAGTTCCCATGGCCCATTCAACTGGAACGCCCATCGCTTCCAGAACTGATGAGATATCTACATCTTCAGCATGGCAAGCTGCTCCAGCTGAAGCTGCAACTTCGTCCTGAATCTCGGACAGTAGTGTATTTGCTTCTGTCCCTCGAAAACTTATGTCAAGCGTATTTGGCAACCGTAATTCCGGATGGCCATTCAGTCTCAGTCTATCCTCGCCGAGCTCCCGTAGCAAACCCTCATGAAGTTTATCTCGCATTTTCCTGAAATGCTTCATGTTCTTCTCTAGGTCACGTTTTGCTATCTCACAGGCTTTTCCCAGACCGACTATCTCAAGGACATTTTCTGTGCCAGGACGCCTATCCCGTTCGTGATCTGCACCGTGAAGGATTTTCTCCAGTTCGGTGCCAGTTCGGATGTATAACATGCCAATGCCCTTTGGAGCGTACAGTTTGTGCCCTGCAAGAGATAACAAATCCACGTTCAATTCATCTACTCTTACGGGGATTTTACCAATTGATTGAGCAGCATCTGTATGCATGAGAGCTCCATGTTCATGAGCTATTTCAGCCAATTCTGCAATCGGTTGTATTGTGCCAACTTCATTATTAGCGTGCATGATTGACACGAGGATTGTTTCCGGTGTGATCGTTTCCTTGAGGTCTTCTGGATCAACCAAACCATATTCATCAACTGGCAATATCGATATTCTGAAGCCCTGTTTATCTAGCCAATCACAGACTTCTAACACTGCAGGGTGTTCAATTTCTGACGTTATGATATGATTCCCTTTGTTCTTGTGCTTGAAGGCCACTCCTTTGATTGCATAATTGTTGCTTTCTGTCCCCCCGCTTGTGAACACAACCTCTTCCGTTTTGCATCCCAGGAGCTCAGCAACATTCCTGCGAGCAGATTCTACAGCCAGTTTGGTTTTAGATCCATAAGGATGACTGCTTGAAGGATTTCCGAAATATTCGAAAAGATAGGGCTTCATGGCCTCGGCTACTTCAGGTGCAATTGGAGTTGTCGCGTTGTAGTCAAGGTAGACCGGCCCATCAAAGTCATCTTTATGTGACATAGTTGTCAGCTCTACTGTTGCTTTCAGGTGTCTTTTCAACTGTCTCTGTGCTTAAGTGTGTCTCTGAAAGGGAAATGACTATTCACGCTAGTTTTGGTAGTCTATTTCGACACTACAGCTAAAGCCAATCTTCTTCTTGTGTTTCTGCTCTTGACTTCAAATCACGATAAACCACGGCTTGGAATACTATTGAAATGGGAGCAATTAGTAGACCATTTACGATGGTAACCGCCAAAAAGAAGGAAATGAGCGACCATTGCATCAGGGACACAAGTAGCATGTTGACAATTCCTACGACTACCGAGATGACAAGGTTGAGAATGAACTGGGATCCGAAGATATGCCAGAAGTGTGAATCGGTCAAATTGAATGCTCTTCTCATTGCATCAAATGGACTTTCTTGCCGTTCTTCAATAATGACAGCGAATACAGGTAATATTCGAATTCCTACATATTCAGCTCCTACGGCCAAAAGGAATACTGTCAGTATTGGGAAAAAAGGAATTGTGCCAGACATGAGGAATAGCGAGAACGCATAGTTAAGTACCGATAGAGGACTCCCGAGGAGGAAAATCGTGAATCCTACCGTTAATGATGCAAGCAGAATCCCAAAACGACTAAATGAGAAACCAAATGCGTCAATCACATTTCCCGCTCCCGGATTGCCATAATCATCAAGAGCAATCTTAACGGTTGCAGCTGTAGTGGCGGTATAAACTAGAAACGTCAGTATGATTGCCACAATCGCCATGACAATATCCCTGACTGAGCTTCCGCCAGCAGCAAGATAATTGAGAACTGCACCTGTTGGAGTTACGGGCAGGTATATCATATTTGCTAAACTGGCAGGTCCCAAGATGAGAATCACGGGAACTATGTATAGAAGAAATAGAAACACTTTGCTGGATATCATGATTCCAATGTAGCTAAGTAGTCTTCGTTTCCAAAGGCTTATCGTTCTGAGAACGAGACCACTCCAACTAACCGCAAAATCCTGTTCTTGCCGATATGAAGATTCTGCTTCGACCATCAATTACCTCTCCGTGTTTCTATCCTGAGTACGAAGCAACTCCCACCAAATATTAAGATACTACTGTGAATTCACGTAGTGTGGAACTGATCATTGATACGCGGATTTACAAGATGCTAGAATGAAAAGGGAGGGGGGTTACGGATACCGCCCGTTACTGATTTACCACCAGTCCTCCTCATCTTGTATAGCCCTTGCCTCAAGGTCGCGATACAAAACGGTCTGGAAAATGTAATCAACAGAGCTGAATAGCACGCCTACAATGATGGTTGAAAGCACAATTCCAATGACACCAGCCACCGAGAAGGTAAGTGCTGCGATTATGAACTCCACAATAATTGTGATAATACCAACGACAAGCCCCAGCAGTAGTTGCCCACCAAATATGTGCCAGAAGTTGTTAGAAGTAAGCGCCCAAGCTCTTTTCACTGCGCCGAACGCTCCGGTATCATTTTCTGTTATGACGACTGCAGAAACGGGTGTTAATCGAACACCGATGTATGCACTTAGCACCAGACCAACAAGTGAAAGAACGCCAGTCACAGCTATCAATTCGATATTCCCGGTAAACATGAATACGACCATCAAGAGCGTGGGTATCTGTAGAATAAGTACAATAAGCCCGACAATGATTTGAGCTCCTATCAGACTCCATACTCTGCTAAATGAATAGGAAAGGGACGTATCAACGTCTCCAGTACCCGGATCCCCATAATCATCGAATGCTAGCTTGATTGATGCACCACCGGCAACAGCATAGATAATCATACTAATGATCGTCATTGGTACTAGAATAATGACTTGATTCATCGATAATCCCTGCAAGTTCATAAGTGATGTTATGAGTGAGAAGGGACTTGTACCGATATATGGCAAGATTGAGATACCGCCAGGCCCTGCCAGAAGGTACAGTACTATAGCATAGAGCCCATAGACCGCTATGCTAGTGATACCCATAATGGTGAGATAGCCTGGCAATCTTCGCTTCCATAACGCAAATGTGCGTGAAACCATTCCCGTCCAGCTTACAGAAAAATCGCGTCTCTGTGGCCCTGATGGTTCTGGTTCAACGCCTGAATCTATTTCCACTCCAAGAGACCTCCGTATTGTTATTTTGCATGCCTATGAATTGACCTGTTATATAGTTCCCGATAAGTAGAATTCCAGTTCTGGTAATCCTACCTGTATGTGTAAACACATGAACAAACCCAAATCCAACTGTGGAGCAGCATGGAGGGCAATGACGACATGATTTTGCGATTATTGACTAACAGTCGACATAAGGTTCAGCCTTGGGCTTTTCGAAGCCGTTCCAAGTGGATCTTGTAATCGTTGTCCTGAGGCTGAAGCTCAGTAGCCTTCTCAGCAGCGGCTATCGCCGTGTCCAAATTGCCTTGTTCCATGTTCGCGCCTGATAGAATGTAGTTGAGCGCGGCTTCAGTAACGGTGTCATCCACATCCTGGGCTAATGCACCTTCAGCAACGGTGGCCGCTTCGGGCCAGTTCTTGTTTCTGACGTACGCATTAGCTAGAAAATAGCTGATTGTTGGGATTGGCTGAGCATCGTGCGCCTTCTTCAAATTGTCTATTGCTTTGTCTAGCTCTCCGGTCTCAAGATAACAGCGACCGTAGTAGTAGGCTACCCGCCAATCATCCGGAGCCATGCCTTGGGCTGACTTCAAATCTAACAGGGCGTACTTGATATTGCCTTCATTGATATTCTTCTGAACACTCTCGAGTAAGTTCTGGAGGGACACTTACATACCTCAATTAGCTGATTGCATTATCCAATATAAGTCAATATGGAGATTTGAAGGCCTAAAGGATAAAACATGTCTCTAAATGTCATACCATCTTGAAGGCTATCTCCGGATTTTCCCTTCCTTTGGATATATTGTAATTGATAATCGGGCTCATAAGCTTGGAATCCAGAATTGACGAGATTGCATTCTCGGGACACGCTATCTCACAAGACAGGCAAAGAATACAATCTTGCCCCCATTCGGGAAAACCTTCCTCATCGAGATGGACATTGTCTGTGGGGCAAGCGTCTACGCATTTGCCACACTTGATACAGCTTTCTTCGTCAACAACGAAGGTTCTGCTCATAAGGTGGTCCGTTAGCCACCTACTGGAGGCCAATCGCTCAAGACGGTATATCATTGGAGGTGATGGGTCAAATGTCTCCACATTGCCATCCTCGTCTTGATATCTCCGTGCTACTTCATCAGCGAATTCCCTTGCTTTGCCGAGCTCTTCCTCACTGGGATTCTCGGAACAGAAGAGGATTCCCTTTCTTGTATAGCCCGGAAAGTGATTTGTGCCCCTAGATTTGAAGTATCCAAGATCCCGTCCACCCTTTTTCAGAAGCTTCTTTCTGATTTCATTGCCTGTGTCACCAACATGGAGGCTATAAAGCGCAAACACAAAGAATGGTCGGTCATCTAGATCAGGCAGTGCTTCAATGAATTCACTTACCAAAGATGGGGCATGAAAGAAAAAGGTCGGCGTACCAATTCCTATGACATCAGATTTCTCCATGGCCTGCAAGTCCTCTGCAAGATTAGAGGTATCTACGGACCAACCAATGTCGCGTAATCGATCAGAAATCGTCTTGGCAATTTTGGCAGTTGAACCTTTTTGAGAGAAATAAGCGATAGTACAGGTTACCATGAATCTTCGCCTAGCATATTACTAGTGGCAATACCCAACGTTAACTGTTTTCATTTAGGACTTCTGGCGAAAACTGAATTCAGACTTCTCTCTTCTCCGTTTTCATTATGGCACCGCAATACGGACATTTAGCAGTAAGAGGGCCGGCCCACTCAACGTTTTCTGCACTGAGGCTCGCACCACATTCCTTGCAGAAGTCAGGCGGCTCATGTATGTAGGAAGAGTCCTTACTATCAAGTTTAGGTGCAGATGATTGAAACATGCCGAAGCTGCTGGTACCGATTCCTTTCAGCATCAGTGGCATGCCGATAATAACTCCGACTACAGGAATCACGAGAATATAGAATAGAATCATCCCGACGCCGATATTCCCGGATTCTAATCCCATAATCATCAAGATGAATCCACCGAAAAAGAAGATGACAATAACGCCAATGCCTAGCCAGAATTTCATGATGTCTTCCATCTTTCTGAAGCCCATAACTACGAGTTCGTTACTACTAGAA
>WJIL01000016.1 GCA_014730275.1 Candidatus Lokiarchaeota archaeon
GTCAAGAGAAGGGTCGCCCATGACCCCGTTCCTGACGTAGTCCCACTCCAAGCGCTCTAAATCCTTTGCTAGCAGCTGTCCGTTGAAGCGATTTGGAACCGGTATCCAGTGCTTGATGTGATACCTTGCCATGTTCTCGGCCAGGTAACAGTGACCGTAACACCCCCGGCCTCCATAGACCGCTGTCAACGGACATCCACGTACGCTATCAAGAAGCGGTCCAATCTTAGTAATGTTTCGGCGGCCATGCTCCTTGTCCTTTGGCGTCCGATGCGTCTTGTTGTTACCGAATAGCCTGATGTCCTTGCGTACAAACGTGCTCCAGGGCTTCTTCTGCTTGGGCTTGACTTGAGTGTCTGGATACCAGAGGGTATGCTGTTCATACCCGCAGGTTACAGGAGAGTGGCTTGCCGTGGACATGCTAGACAGTCTAGAGATTGCCTAATATACTCCGCGTTTATTCCGCGGAATATAACGAGCTTAAATATCGACCACAAGACGGAAGTACATGACTGATGGAAATGACGACACGATACGTGCGCTTGAGCGTGGGAGGTCCGTCCCGGCTGCACTTGACGGATACTACAGGGCCATCAGCAGAGTTCCGGTACGGAATAAGCAAGTCAAAGAGGCCTTCGACTACCTGCAGGAACAGTGTGTTCTCGAAGTGCCTGTTCAGGCCCAGCTTGTACGGATGAACGCTGAGGTCTTGGAGGTCTTTGCTTCAAAGCTTGATGTAGAGCCCAAGGCGATTAGACAGCTTGCTGAGATACTCCGGAACAAGCTGGATGAAGGAGGCCTTGAACACGGGGATTTCCTCGTGGTTGTGTTCGATGATTTGGAGGACTGGTAGGATGGCTTCGAAGACAAAGACAGCTGCCCAAGACCTTTCCAGAATCGAGCGATTGATCCTCAGAGCATACACGACCATGGTACGGAAGTACACAGACCTTCAGTACCTAGAGCCACACAAGATCAGTTTCGAGTCAGAACGGGGAGTGACGTATCTCTGGTTCAGGTTTGCCCCGAGCATAAATACATCCGAAGTACTGAACTGTTATGGTCTGGCTGACTACATTCTGAACGGTATCGAGCAGGTAGTTGCTGATACAGACTGTCCTCGGGTGGAGCTACGGGTGACCGTTGATGGTTACTATGGTGAGCTGTTCGCAAGGAGCTCCTAGGAGAGGGTGAGCATGGCACACGCAGAACCGGCGTATACGCCCAAGTACATCGAAGATGATGGAACCTGCCCGCACTGGGAACGCGACGACCAGTTCATGATAGATTTTCCAGATGTGACCGACCAGTATCTTGCAGACATAGAAACCGATGGAAAGATTTGTGCTCACTGCCTGTGGTATGCGGCGTATATGACGGGAGAGCCCATATGTCTATATTTGAATAATTGAGGATAGACTCATGACAGCTCTTGTGGTTTACAAAGACCCACTCAAAGCATTCTGCTTGGAGCATAGGATTTTTCCAGGGATTCACGATGTTGATATCCGATTGGACGAATTCAACGAATTCTTGGAGAAACAAGTAGAGAAGAACCTCGATCCTCTCAATCAACAGCAATTTGATAGTCTTCTCTACTTGTGTTTCAAAATCTCTCATTAGATACTTTGTTAAGGCACAACGAGGGGATATACCCATGCCACGAGACAAAGAGGACACGGACACCTACACGAGAAGCATAACGGTTGATCGTGTGGTGAAGGGTAAGAAGTACTACAAAGCTTCGATACCCCCCGACCCCATCCGTAAACTCCATGGCAAGGATGCCCCTCGGTTTGTGCCCTTTGTTGGACTGTTGACCAAGGACAATATTCTGTTTTTTCAGGAGATGCCGACCCAGGAGCTGCGCTGTCCCTTCTGTGATACCGAGATTGATCCCCACCAGATGAACGAGTGTTCTTGTGGTGCAGAGGTATCCCTTACAGAGGCTCCCGATGCTGTGGGTGTTCCCAACTACGAACCGGTCTCAGGGCTTGTGTATCCGCTGTTACCTGATGATGCGGTTGATATGATACAAGGTACGGGGCTCGTTACTGTATACTTTTCTCGGTGAGTTCGCTGATTTTCGATTTTGCGAAAGGTATCGGAACCATGGTTCCATATATGGCAATATTCGGCTGAATAATGGCGAGCTTAAATATCGACCTCGACACTAGAGACCATGACAGATGGAAGCGTTAACACGGCAGTAGCAACCGAAACCATGCAATCCCCACAGTCTACGGACACAGGATTCTCCGCCCAGGTTGTGGGAAAATACAAGGTGACCAAGTTCAAGCGGCTTATCTCTTGTATCGCTAACATCCTCCATCACGAGATCTACTTGCAGGTCGACGGGAACGGTATCTCGATACGTCAGCTCGACCTCTCAAAGGCCATGCTCGTATACCTGACAATCCCAGCAGATTACTTCTATTCCTTCGAGTATGACCAAGACCTAATGTTTGCCCTTGATGCTGATGCATTCAATAACGCAGTCGGGAAGGCACGCTCTCGACTTGAACTTGTCCTTGAGACACAGGAAGCAGAAGGCCAACTGATGTGCAGGACCAAAGACGGCATGGTGCTACTGAAGACATGGGAAGCTGGTGATATAGCCAAGCTTCCAGAGCTCAGCCCTGACATACACGCCTCGGTTATCGCTGGTAAGTTCAAGCAGATGCTCAAGAAGATGAACGGAGATTACTTCGAGCTCGCGGTGTCAGAATCAGATTACACCCTCTCCATAACCGATGATACAACCGGAGGGATTGAACATGTGATGGACAGGGGTAGCGGTATGTTATCGGTGCGATGTGATGATGAGACGGGGCCAGATGATTATGCCTGTTACTCAGTACGGCATGTTCAAAACATGCTCAAGCTCTGGCCGAACAAGTCACGGGTCTCGGTTTCGTTTTCCAAGGATAAGCCGCTCATTCTGACATCGAGTTTCGGGGAGCTTGTGCTTGCCCCACGGGTGGTGAGGAGATGAAGATGATAGAGGAAGTGAAGACCACCGAGAAGCAGAACAGCATCCAGTATAACGGCTTCTGGAAGCCAGCCAACCGCAAACCCAACGGGGAATATGTGCTACTCTGGGTTTCCGACTGGCTCAAGCAGGATTGGGGGTTCTACTGTTACATCTCACTTGATACGTACAAACAGGACCTCGACGGGATTCATGGCCTCATTGAGGAGCTCAATTACCGCGGGGTCGATGTGTACGTTGAGATGGTTGACCACTCACCCGGGTTGAAGGGCTTCTACCGCAAGCAATACCGCAGAAGCAAGATTTCACACTATCACATCCTCAATCCGCAGACATGGGAGCGTGTGACCTGAATGGGGTTAGCGATGGAAGAGCTCAATCTGTGGTTCTCCCATTATGCGGAAGAGCTCAAGCTTGACCTCTCATCCTCTGCTTCAACCGAATCCCTGAACACAGCAGAGCGTGCGAAGTTGGAAGAAGACCTCTGTTGGATCATGGAACGTGCACCGGTCCCCAACAGATTGCACATCATCTTCTTCCCTGAGACAGTCAGAATCATCATGGTATTGTATGACCCGGAAGCCTTCGTGTATAAACTTAAGCCGCAGCATGGGATACTGCTAAAGGCAATCAGGAAAGACCAGAATGGTCTCAAGGTCATCATGCAGACTTCGAGAGCTTGGTAGGAGGTGAACGCATGACAGGAGAATTGACAGACGAACAACTGGATGAACTGAAGCACAACATCAAAGAAGCCTTAGGATTCATCGGCTTCGCGTCAGATGAAATCATCGCAATCGGAAAAACGTCGGGAATCAGTAATGAGGTAGACGAACTGGTCTCAAAGGCGATGATAAATGTAGAACATATCATTGATTATCTGAGGAGAATCAAGATGCTGAGCTTCCCCACAGAACCATAACTTCACCCAGTGTTTCTAATACATTCATATGGCCTATTTACAATCTACAGGGGGCAGTCTTCTATTGTTGGCATTATTCGGACAGAACATAATCGAATATCACGAATGATGAGTGGGATACGAATTCAGTTCATTCTTGTGTGCCCTTTTCTTGACCAAAGTCCATATATATTGCTTCATTGAATCCGATATCTTGGTCGACGGATACACTGCGCTCCCCTTCCCAGTTGTGTGCACTACAAGTCCAGTCTCCTCAAATGAACTTTCAACCTGTTCAAATTCCTTATCTGTACACATTAGACCGATTTTCATAGCCATCAGTATCTTGTATCCATAAGCTGTTAGCCACAATGGTTTGAGATTGGCAGTATCTTCTACTCTGATAACGACTTGTTCTATTTCTTTCAACCGGAGTTCAAGAATGTCCGATACTCTATTGCTAAGAGGTTCGTATGACGATGCCGCAATGTTATCTATATCGACCCCTATAGTTGTACCCTGTTCATCTAACTGATCACACAAAGTCTTGACCAGCCTATCCTGCATAATGGATTTATTCGGTTCTTCAATAATGGACACAAGTTGTGAATCTGTAATATCTAATAGTCCTAGTTTCTTCAGGCCAATGGTTCTGACCAAGCACCTAGTTAGATGCTTACATTTCCAAGAATCAGTTTCGTATCTCCGGATGATATGTGCTAATGACCTTAATACATCCAGATTTCGGATTTCAACTGGTACGTCATATTCTCGTATATGATACTTAGTTCTGGTTTGAAGCTCCTCCAAGGTTTGTTTCTTTAGAAAGGTTATTCCTATTCTTTCGTATCGGTTTCCATTTGTTTCTAAAATTTTCAGGTTTTCGCATAGAGATAAAGGGGTCATATCCACTGTTTCCAGATTATTGTCATACAATGATAATTCGAATAGACTAGAGCAATTCTCAAGAGGTTCGAGATTTATGTGCTCAATATTATTACTATGAAGATATAACTCCCTGAGCAATTGTAGATTCTGAAGGCCCTTCAGACCGATATGCTCAAGATTGTTTCTATCAAGACGGACATATCTAAGCTGACTGCAATTCCTCAGCAAACTCAGATTAACCTCATGTAGGTCGTTCTCACTCAAATCAAGCCTTTCGAGGTTTTTGCAATTCCCTAATGGATTGAGATCTATGGCTGAAAGTTGATTATTATTCAGTAACAGAATCTCCAGTTTTGTGCAATTTGCTAGTGGACCCAAATCCATGGATTTGATTTGGTTGTAATGTAGCGCTAATAGCTTTAGGTGACTGCAATTAGCTAATGGACTAACGTCAAGATACTTGAGATTGTTCGAACCTATCACTACTTTTCGGAGCTTAGTACAGTTGCCAAGAACTTCCAGGTCTACCGATTCAATCAGATTAGAACCAAGGTTTAGTACTTCAAGTTGAGGGGAATTTCGTAGGAAATTTAGGGCTATTTCTTTCAGCAAATTTGAATCTAATCTGAGGACTCTTAGATTATCAAGACTACCAGTATTCTCTGTTTCAACCCAATCAATACCTTCGTCGGAGGAGAGAGGACCCCTAAGGTTGATTTCTTTAGTATCATTGCTTAGGGTCAGCTCTCCAATGTTTCCATTCCTACCATACCTGATAACAGTCCCAGTCATAGTCAAGGCCTATGTGCAGTTCTTATATGTCGCATTGCGTGTTATTGTATTACTACCCTCGTCAATAATAAGGGCTTCTCCCGACAGGAAGAAAGCAATGATCAATGTGAGTGGATTAAAGGCATATCCGCGTGAAATCGAAGACTATCTCTATGAACATCCTAAGGTGGCTATGGCTGCAGCAATAGGTGTTCCACGCGAGGATGACCCAAGCAATGAGTTTGTCAAAGCGTTCATTGTGCCGAAAGATGGTGTCGAGGCGAGTCCCGAGGAATTCATTGAATGGGCCCGAGATAAGATGGCGGGGTACAAGCGACCACAAGAAGTTGACCTCGTTGACGAGTTACCGATGACCAATGTCGGCAAGGTGCTGCGAAGAGTATTGAGAGAGCAAGAACTGAAGAAGCGGGGCATGGCCTAAGAACTCCATCCTCAGCTAACGTACTGCCGAAAGACTGGTTGGCTTAATCGCTAAACAAACCAGAGCCAAAACGTTCAATTCGACAAGTACTTTCAAAAATATCATATATGCCATGCAAAAGATAAAGAGAGGAATTTGCAAGAACATGAATGCTCCGGGAGATTGTGTTGTTTAAAGAAAAAAGGCCGCTGTATCTGGCCATTTTTGCCGCGGTAGTATTGTGGCTGATGGATTCAGTGATAGATTTCTATTTTGTCTACGATAAACAGTTCACAGATCTCCTGTTTCTAAGTCCTCCTCCCCATGAGGTATGGATGCGACTGGTTGCGGCAATGATCCTCGTAGGCTCAGGCATCTTTACTTCCTCTCTCATAGATAAGTTGGAATCTGTTCAAGAAGAAGCCGATTGGGAGCGCCATTTTTTACTCAATGTCATCGATTCGCTTAAACATCCCTTCTATGTTGTAGATCCTTCTACCCACGAGGTACTGAAAGCTAACGAAGCTGCTCTCAAATCACTTCCGTTGAATGGTCAGAAGTGCTATGAAGTGACTCATGGTCAATCCGAACCTTGTCAAGCTCCCTATCATGATTGTCCAGTTGAAACCGCGGTAAATACAAGGGACTCCTACACAACTCATCATCTCCACTTTGATAAGGAAGGACAAACTAGATTCATTGAAGTTCGAGCAAATCCAATCGAAGACTTGGATGGTAACGTTTCTGCAGTAGCAGTAAATATGGTAGACATAACTGACGTAAACCGAGTGAAACAAGCATTAGAGATATCTTCTGACTACTCCATGTTCTATATGGATCTGCTAACACACGACTTCAGGAATAAATTGCAGAGCTGCTTACTACTTACTGAAATGATGGAAGAGAACACAGATAATTCCCAGATAACGAAGGCATGCGAAGGAACACTAGACCAGCTGAAAGAAATGAGTGATATGATTTCAAAACTCAGTCTAACTAAATCTCTTGGGCAAAGCCCCATCAGGGAAACATCCCTGACCGGTGCCATAGATTGGTCGATAGAACAAATTCAACGCGAGTTCGATGATGTCAGAATTATTTCCGACTTTGAAGATAGAGAAGTGACAATTCTGGCAGATGAGCACTTGAAGTATCTTATCTATAACCTCATGGAAAACGCTGCAGAACACAATCCGAAACCAATCAAACGCATCTGGATCACTCTGAAGAGGAAAGAAAGTGGATGGGAACTGAGTATTGCAGATGATGGGCCTGGCATAGATGATACGAGGAAGGCTGAGCTGCTGAATCCAGAACGTCGGTTTGGCGGAGTTGGTGTACATCAGGCACAACATATCGCGAAGAAATACGGGGCTTCGATTGAAATTTGCAATCGAGTCAGGGGTCTCCCCGGTAAAGGTTCCGAGTTCAAGGTCTTTTTTCCATTCGAACCTGAAACGAAAAAACCCCCGGCGAATATCTTTCTTAGTCTTTGATGCTAGTAGAACTGGCTTGGCCTCGAGTAGAGTATTACATTATTGCTGTTCTTTGTATGATTTGCTCAGTTCGACATACACCTTGGCTCCGGTCATGAACGACTTTTTCAACTCATCAGTGACTTTCTTTCGTACCTTTCCTGGCACCCCTAGTACAAGTGATTCAGGTGGAATCTCGGTATTTTCGGTGACTACCGATCCCGCTCCAATCACGCTATCATGACCTATCTTGGCTCCAGTCAAGACGATAGCACCTATCCCGACAACCACTCTGTCCCCAATCTCGGCGCCATGGATAACACAGTTATGACCGGCTGTAACGTAATCTCCAATGTGTGTTGCATGCGTTACTTCTGTATGTACCGTACAATTGTCTTGGATTGAAGTACCCTTTCCTATCTCTATTTTGTTCATATCGCCTCGCAAGACTGCTGATTCCCAGATGCTTGAATCAGGTCCAATCTCAACATCTCCTATGACTGAAGCCCGGGGAGAAACATAGGCTTCATCGCTGACAACTGGTATCTTTCCTTCGAATTCGTAAAGCCCCAATATGTAACACCTTTGCTAGTGGGAACTAATCCACTTCATAAGCATGTTGCAAATAACCATATCATGGGGATTTATATTACTCAAGAATAACATTTTGTTGAATCCTTAATCCACAATGGACGGAAACCGTTATGCCCTTTACTCTCCTGCATTACAGCATTGCTTATGCTTTGCATAGGGGTGAGAAGCGATTCCCTCTTCCTGCCTTAGCCGTAGGTTCTGTCTTCCCTGATATCGAAGTCCCCTTCTTGGCAGTTTTCTTTTCAGGTATTGTACCAGACCATTTCATACTGCACAGTTTAGTAGGCGGTTTGACTCTTGGTACGATTGGTGCGGTTCTTACGACCCGATTCATTTACCCCTCGGTGATTTCTCTTCTTTTCGGTATTGAAGAAGAACGACTGAAAGAAGCATGCAGTATTTCTCCCATGATGGTTTCTTCATGCATAATAGGCATTGTAGGTCATATCTTACTCGACTACCCGATGCACTGGTATAACGCCATCTTCTGGCCATGGGTAGAGCCAACCAATGTAATAGGGCCATTTGTGCTCTACTTCTCTTCTGTTGGCCAAATCCCGGGTGCTGCTTTCACGCTTGCAAATGGAACCACAAACCTATTCATGTTGCTCATATTCGTATACATTATGGCCCATGAATGGGGTAATCGATGGGAGAACATATGGGTTGGAGAAAAGCAGTAGTCCCGACGGCTAGGTAGAGGGAACCCTTGCAGCAGGGACAAACCATTCCTCCAGCGAGATCTGCGACTTGGTGTCAAGTACGTCCTCATTCTGATAGAGTGTTCTGAGAAATTTGTTATACTCATCAACGCTGGCAGTCCTCACAGTAGCAAACAGGCAGTATTCCTCACCAGTGCGGTGCAAATCCCAGACTTCCTCCATCTCGCTGATATATTCTGCAGTCTCACCGATTTTTCCGGGTAAAGGCTTGATTTGCAGGAAGAACTTGATAGGCAGTCCAACATGGCCGAAATTAAGATCTATCGATTGCCCTATTATGACGCCTTTACTACTCAAATCGGCAATTGTCTTTGAAACCGATGGTTGACTAATCTTTGGACTCATTTTTTCGCCAATTTCGCGCTGTGAGAGACTTGAAGGACGCCTTTCGGTAGGCTGTTGCCGATGTATGACGTTGAGAAGATCCCATTCCTTAGCAGTCAATGGGGTAATTGGAGTGTCATCCACATCAAGCTTGAATCCATGTGTTTTGTAGGTGGTTAGTACTTGAACAAGGTTGTACGTTTTCGCTTCCGACCTAGAGACAATCTCATCTACCCGATCAAGAAAATCAGAGAATGCACCTGCCTGCCGAAAACGGAAGAGTCCAAGAAGTGAATGCTCACCAGATATCCCATCCAAAGACTCAAGCTCAGGCATCTGGAGTAGCAAACGACTTATGTCCTGTTCCCGAGGGTTGGATTTCAGAAGTAGAATGGTGCTGCTTTCGGCATACACCTTTGTAGGATCAAGAACTGTGATGTATGCCCTCAGTATTCTCTGTTTCACCAGCTTCTTGATTCTTCTAGCTACCCAGTTACGTCCCTTTCCGAGTTGATCGCCCAATTCTGAGGTTGGTCTGCTAGAATCCTGTAAGAGTAACCTAAGCAGCTTCTGTTCAACTGGTTTGAGCGGCCTAATAGATTGCATGAAATCTCGCCTCCAAAAGATACAATCTATTAATATCTTTGTCTCCTCTCTCATAAAAGTTAGGTTGTACAAACGGTTAAAGAGTACCTTACCGATAGAAGATATTTCGCAGCCGGGAGGAATGATGTTTTGCTCAAATCTCTCCCGACGCGATTTCTATACAATCTCTATTCTTGTATTTCTACAGACTAAATGTTCTGCGCTTCTATTCCAGTTTCTCTACTAATTGTTTGATTGGAGCAACACTGTCTCTGATTTCACGCAAGAGGAGTATCATTTCTTGTTGTCTGGTTCCTTTCAACTCTTCTAGTGGTTCCGTCTCACGGGTTACCACTTCGGTTCCTGTGGTGTAGGGTGCTTTTAGTTTTCGAAGCTCGTGCAGGATGTAGTCACGCAATTCTTCGTAAAATACGATACCCTCGATCTTCTCTTCAGGCCCGCCTGAGGATTTGGGTCCAGAAAATCCCGCTGTCTGAATCTCAATATTGCCTATATTGAATAACCTGTCAATTGGACCAACCCTGCTGGAGATGTTGGTAATGGTACGAAATGGCACATGTTTTCGAGTTATGTTCACAATACCTTTCTTCACGTAAATCTCAGGAGTAGCTTCTCCGCTCTCGGACATGACCGAATATTCAATGGAATTTACATAGAGCGGAATGGCAATTACGGCCGGAATCAACCAGATCAGGTTGAAAATCCAGAAGTAGAGGTTTGCCGGTATGAACCACTGTTGCATGTATAGTGCGTAGTTGATATTCTCCGATGGATCTGTTGAGACCATATATGCGATCCCCATCCAGCTGAGTATTACGAGCGCCCATAACGCAATAGCAGCAGATACTGCCAACGTCAGAAGCTTGTTTCTGAACTTGCTAGAGGGTGTGAATGTCTTTCCACTTGTAGCTCTCTTCAAAGGCGGCTTTATGACTGTTTTTTCACTATCATTCATTTTGTTAATTTCCTCCTCGCTTGTATCGAGGAATCTCCTTCGCTGCGAGTTTGTTGAAGATTGCTATGGACTGCTTTGTCATGTAGAGGTCTCTCTCGTCAGGACGAAGTTCTATGTCATACTCCTCAATAATCGTATCCAAGACTTCTCTGCATTCACCCTTCTTGGGACATGGGTCAGACTGAGAATCTTCTGGTTCACGAAATGGTGTACCATCACAAAGCTTGCCAGCGTATGAGTCGTGTTTGTACCAGATAACTACACCCCTCTTCATCGTGAAGACGATGTACACCGGTGTACTTGCCTGGTAATCAAATCCAATCAAGAGCCCTTTGTAGTCCTGTACGCTCTCGATGTCTAACCGATGAGTTTGAGCGTGATTTCTAAGGGTATCCTCGATTTTACCTCGAGCTCTATTCAGTACTCGAGAGACATATTGGGTGTCTTTGAATTGAATGGATTCTATGCCTTTCTGCTCTGAATCTAGGTCTGAATCCTTGAATAAACCATATACATAGTCAGAAGCTGTCTTCTGGTTTGCGAATTCTTCTGCAATTTGACTGGTAGAGTTGTTGTGCTGGAATAACCACCAGACAACCGATTCGTGTACAGAGAGCAGCACCTTCTTCTCCTCGCAGTACCAACTATTTTTCATCGTTTGATGATTAGTTGGTCTCCACTATTCTCCACGGTAAATCTTTACTTAAGGCTTTGCATTGTTTACCATAAATTGGTAAACATTTGAATTCTCCACTAGAAAGGCAAGGCATGAGAAGGTTGTTCTTTGCATACAAGCGTTATACACAACAATCTGCTTGACAAGTTATAGTTAATTGCCAAATGTTACCTAAATCGTATCCCATTTCAACTTGATTTCTTCAAAGGGTCTATTGTAAATAATCCGAATATTCGCCTTTGGAATCATACTAGTATCTATGTTCTCAAGTGGATTGTCACGTATGTCCACTCTTCGCAGTGCGGAACAATCTACAAGTGGCGACAAGTCAATTTCAGTCAGTCGGTTATTCTTCAGGTTGACCTCTTCTAAATACTTACAAGCTGAAAGCGGAGCCAAATCGATCTCAACCAGTTGTTTCTTTAGTCGTTCTTCGCTTCTTTTTTCTCGTTCTTCCCAAGAAAGTTCTGGCCGTTCCTTTTCCATAATTACACCTCAATTACGTCATCTCATTTTATTGTAATCCCTAAAATACGTGCCCTTTATTATCTAGTTCTGAAAATGTACAAATGTGTTCTGGTTGTAAACATATCCAGACTAGTCCGATTTTGGGCCTTAACAATCCAATGGCCCCTATTTCTCCCTTTCAACCAACTGGATCCTTAATTTGTCGAATAATGCCTTGCATAGTTAGAAGATGAGTTCCTAACATTATATTCCGCTTTGTTATGTAGGATTAATATACCTCTCTGGCGGCGTTTTTCCATAGTGATTATGATGCCTGATTACAAGGTGAAAGATATGGGCTTGGCCGACGAAGGCAGGTCTCTTATCAACTATGCAGAAACACACATGCCCGTTCTTATGCATTTACGTGAGAAATATTCAGACTCAAAACCTCTTGAAGGGATGAGAATCTCTGGCTGTCTGCATGTAACAAAGGAGACGGCAGTACTTGTAGAAACACTACGGGCTGTTGGTGCCCAAGTAGCATGGTCTGGTTGCAATCCCTTGTCGACCAATGACAAGGTAGCAGCAGCTCTTGCGGCTAATGACGTGCCTGTGTTTGCATGGCATGGGCTTGACACCGAGGACTATTACTGGTGTATCGAGCAGACACTCAAAATCGAACCAACCATGACGTTGGATGATGGTGCGGACTTAATCTTCACACTCCACAACAAACACACTGAGCTTATTGAGAATCTCTACGGTGGTGCGGAAGAAACGACTACAGGTGTTATTCGTATACGAGCCATGGCCGAAGATGGAGCACTCAAATACCCGATAATGGCAGTCAACGATGCTGATACCAAACATCTCTTTGACAATGTCTATGGTACCGGACAAAGCTCCTTTGATGGAGTGCTTCGAGCATCAGCCATACTGATAGCAGGAAAAACGGTTGTTATTGGTGGCTATGGCTACTGTGGCCGTGGTCTTGCGATTCGAGCTGATGGTCTTGGTGCAAACGTCATCGTTACTGAAGTAGACCCTGTTAGAGCCCTCAAGGCACGCATGGACGGGTTCAGAGTGATGCCCATGACTGATGCGGCCCCAGAGGGTGATCTATTCATCACCGCAACAGGAATGCGCGATGTCATCACTAAGGAACATATGGAACTGATGAAAGACGGAGCAATCCTTGGAAACGCCGGGCATTACGATGTCGAAGTGAACAAGAACCACCTCGAAGACCTGAGTAAGACCAAGGAACGCGTAAGGCATGCTCTCGATGCCTACCGACTCAAAGATGGACGTACCCTTTACCTCCTTGGTGATGGTCGGCTTGTGAATCTGGTTGCAGCCGAGGGACACCCCAGTGAAGTCATGGACTTGTCGTTTGCGGCCCAGCTTAATGCGATGCTATGGTTGAAGGAGCATGGCAAAGATCTCGAACCAGATGTTTACGAATTTCCAAAGGAACTAGACAAACAGACGGCAAAGCAGAAGCTGAAAACCATGGGCATTGAGATTGATGAATGGACAGAAGAACAAAAGAAGTATGCTCATGCCTATGCCGAAGGTACCTAGGGAAAGGGACTCATCCCTCTCTTTCGGCGTAATCCCTGCGTCTAAGGTTGACGGCCATTCAGCAATTGAAGTCTCATATATGAAACAGTACTGGAGAAACACGTTTTGGAGAAAGAATTGATTTTCTTAAGACATTGCGAGTCGGAGCTAGATTTCAATATACCTGTCAGCCAATGGAGTCTTAGCGCAAAGGGGAAACAACATGCTAAGAAACTTGCTTCATCAGGCCAATTCGATGATGTTGAAACCATAATTGCTTCAGAAGAGAAGAAGGCCCATCAAACAGCTCAACCTATAGCAAAGAGAAACTCACTTTCTATCATGGAACTGCCGAACTTCAATGAACTAAATCGTGATGTTGCTACACCGCTTACAAAAAATGAGTATGAAAAATCTGTCAAGCTGGCATTCGAAAAACCTCACGAAGGCGTCCATGGTTGGGAGACAACGTCCTCTGCACTTAAGCGATTTACTAGAGGCGTAGAAGAAGTCAAGAAGAGACAAGAGACGAAAATCCTACTCGTATCCCATGGAATTATTCTCACACTCTACTTCGGTGTATTGACTCAGCAGATGGATCAACTTTTCAATCGGTGGAAGAAACTAACATTTGGAGCTTGCGGCATCATTGAAGACGGAAACGTAGTGAGAGATATTGTTAACTAGGTGGGCTATCATACTTCTTCTTCAACTACCTTTGTGTTCTCTTCCTTCTCTTTTTCTCCGGCTTCTTGCTTCATTCGTTCTTCAAGGTTCATAACTGCAGGAATGAAAAACGCAGCAACACTCAAGCTGGCTGTAACAAACCCGGCAATCACGAACCACGAGTTGACTCCAATCAAATCTGAGACCGGACCTGCAATACCCAGACCTACTGGGGTCATAGCTGAAGCTCCGCTACTTATGAGCGAGAGTATTCTACCTTGCTTGTCTTTTGGAACAGTAGATTGAAGAATTGCAATCATGGATCCATTGAAAATCGGCATCATGAGACCTATTACCAGCATGAGAGCCGTTGCGAATAGAACTGCATTGGATGGGCTCATACCTATGAGAAAAACGGCTATTCCTTCTATGACAAGAGCTCCCATGGCAGTATTCACTTTCTTTTCAGAACCGCCCCACATACCCAATATGGCACCTCCAGCCAGCATTCCTCCTGCGTTTACGGACTGCAGCAAAGCAAGCGTAGAAGCACCTCCGTCAAAATGGTTTGTTGCTAACAGCGGAAGAAGGGAGAATGCAGGTGTCGTCACGAGATTGAGAACCATTGCAAATACTATCAACATCAGTGCTCCAGTCCAGCTGCGTATGTAGCGGAAACCTTCAATCATATCTCCAAACGGAGATTTGGCTTTGTCCTCGTCGCTCCGATCTGGCTGAGGAATATGGATTGCACCTACTGTGAGTATGGCAATTAGTGCTGTGAAGATGTCGATGCCTAGGATACTTTCCATTGGTACTAATGCAAATAACAAAGCTCCAAGGGGTGGCGCGAGGATACTAGCGAGACCCTGTAATGATTGATTCATTCCGCCTACTCGTGAAAGATGCTCCTCTGGAACAAGCATCGAGGTGCTCGCCTGCATCGCCGGCCAGTGAAAAGAAGACAGCAATGAAGCTGATAGCATGAGTACATAGATATGCCAAATCTGAATCGCATCAGCGAAGTATAGAAAGGCAAAGATAGCTGTTACGAATGCGATAAGTGAATCAGCCGCTATCATAACCCTCTTTCTGTTCCATCTATCAACATATGAACCTGCTAGTGGACCTGCAACAATTTGGGGAAGCATGAATGCCATTGAGACTGTGGCGAGTATAGTGGCAGACCCTGTTTGAAGAGTAATCCACCAGACAATTGCAAAGCGAACGAGTCTTGATCCGAAAAGAGAAACCGCTTGGCCGCTCCACATGACAAAGAATTGTTTCATGGATTTCTCTTCGGACTCATCAGCCGGTGTTTCTACTTCTGCGGCCTCAATTTGCGTCATAGTTTGTCACTGCTGTTCTCGGCTCCTGTATTGAACTTAAAAGACGGTAGAAACACGCAAAGCGGTGACTGTATACAGAAGATGCAAGGCGTCTTGAAGCTATGAGATCTTCTGGCTTTCCTACCCATTCAATCCCGGGAATTCTTCTCTAGGTCTCACTTTCGCTCCTCTTTGCAGGGATGTAAGCCAGAATGGGAAACAGAATCAAAGACAAGAAGAACGGTGCCAATCTATTGATATCTTTTTCCGCCCCAAGCAGGAAAGCTGCTATTCCGCCTATCACCGAAAAAAGACCAGAGAATGACCTAGCGCTTTCTATGACTCCTTGTGCTTCTCCACGTCTGGTATCTTCGGAATGGCCAGCCGCTAGTGAAACAGAAGATACTGAAATGAGTGGCCAGATTGGGAATATCCAGACCAAAGCTGCTGTAATGGGATGGTTCAAGATTCCTAGAAGAAAGAGGCCAAGATTTCCAGCCATACCCAGTCTGAGTGCGAACGAATCACCGATTTGATCTGTTAGCTTTCCATAGCCAAATGATCCAATAGCCCCCGCTAATCCGCTGAGTGCACTGATCATGCCTATCCAGAAGCTCTGCTTGTCATAAATCTCGTACATTTTTACTTGAAAAAGGGGCAGGAATACTCCCCGACCCACACTGATGAGGAGAATCGCTAGTGTGACCTGAAAAAGAACTGGCTTCATGTTCCGAAGGCTTTCAAGGATTCCTCTTCTTGGAGGAGCTTCAGTTTCTACATCCTCCTCTTGAAATAACATGAGAAAAACCAGCATCGCTATGATATGGATTCCCGCAGTGAACAGGAATGTAAGATGAAGTGGCCAGATGTCCCAGAGATAGCCAATGAAGAGTCCGCCCAATCCCCATCCTGCTGAAGAAAACAGAAAAAAAGATCCAATATTGGATGCTCTTCGTTCCTCCTTCTGTTCCATCAGGGTAATAGTGGCGTTGCGCACAGGATTGTATAGTGACGTAAACAATGAAGCTAGCATATACGCAAAGAGCAAGATTGCCAAGTGGAACATCCCTGAACCCGCCACCAGCTCAGTGAGGGGAAAAAGAATGGTGAATCCCGCCTGCCCTATCATGGATATAGCGAGTAATTTCTTTCTAGATGCAAACATATCCGATACCCAGCCCCATACCCACGAGAGCGAGATTGCTGTAATGGCAACTAGTGTTCTGCATAGAGAGCTTGCTATGAAGCCATACAAATCATACACATAAAGTGGAATGAACGTGAAATAAAGCGATAATACAAACCCACCTGTAATCTGCATTGGGACCAGTGCAAATCCGCTTCTAGTCGTTAGAATGGATCTTTCGGTCATCTCGGCCCCTCATTGCTATTACTGTTAGGTTGGCCTCACCTGTCGCAGGCTATGGCTCGTTCTGCCCATTACGAGCTTCTCTGGTTCAGATAGAATCGATTTCTTCAATCTTAGCGATAATCTCACTCGGAAGCTGTGGCATACCAGTTGGTTTCTGCATTAAGTGAATGGGTGTAGGTGCAGCTGGGCCTCTAACCATATGGTATATCTGGCCCATATTCTGTTCTGCAACGATAATATGCTCGACTTCTGCAGCCAAATTAGCAACGATTTCCTCTGGGAATGGCCATACGGTTTTGAGTCTCAACATACCCGCCTTGATACCTTCTTCTCTAACCTCTCGGATGGCTTTTCGCCCGCTGCGTGATGGTGTTCCATAGGCAATCAATGCTATGTCTGCATCATCAAGCATGAACTCCTCAACTTCAACAATATCGTCCATATGATCGAGAATCTTGTGATTGAGACGGGTAATCAATTGCATCTGAACATCTTCGGCATCAGTAGGATATCCACGCTCATCGTGAGTAAGACCTGTGGCATAGAACTGATATTCTGAGCCAAATATAGCCATAGGCGGAATCTGATCCTCGTCCGGCTTGAATGGTAGATACTCAGACGGATCAACAGTTGGTTGCTTTCGATTTACGATTTCTATGTCATCTTGGTCGGGGATGACAAGACGTTCCCTCATGTGACCTACAGTTTCATCCGCTAGTACAAATACGGGAACCCTGTATTTTTCAGCCAAGTTGAACGCTTTCACTGTTTGATCGAACATTTCCTGAACTGAAGCTGGAGTAAGGGCGATGATTTGGTAGTCTCCATGACTACCCCACTTAGCCTGCATGACGTCACCTTGCTGCCCTCGCGTTGGCTGCCCTGTGCTTGGTGCACCCCTCATGATATTGACCAGCACCAAGGGCGTTTCGGTCATTACAGCCAGACCTATTGCCTCATTCATGAGACTAACACCAGGTCCAGATGTTGCAGTCATAGATTTCGTACCCGTCCATGATGCCCCTATGACGCTGGTAATCGAAGCAATCTCATCCTCGTATTGCACATATGAGCCACCAATTTCTGGCATCCGTTGAGACATGCGTTCAGCTATTTCCGTAGCTGGTGTAATTGGATATCCACCGAAATACCTGCAACCCGCATGGAGCGCGCCTTCGGCACATGCGATATCGCCCATTGTAAACATTGTTTGCTCAGGCATTAGCTAGTCCTCCTCGTCTTCTTCCTGCTCAAATTCAGGAATGAGCGTTCCCTTCTCCAACTCACCTTTCTCGTAGGCTTCTCTTGCTTCATCTCTTTCGGACAAGAAAATTGCCATATCCGGGCATATTCGCTCACAGAATTCGCAATTCACACAGGAATCGATGTCACAAGCCGTGACGGGATGATATCCCTTTTCGTTGTATTTGCTCTCATCGATACAGAGTACGTCTTTTGGACAAAATTCAGTGCATAGTTCACATTGCTTGCACTGTTCCTGTAGAATAACAAGCACCTTGTCGCGCTTTCTCGGCGGTTTTGGAGTGATTGGCTCTCGAGTACTAGACACAACGTATTTCTCCTTGGTCGCTCAGAAGTTTTGGTGTAACCCAAAGCTCTACCAGGTCGGCCTGATTGTATCGCTGAAGACGGAGTATTTGAGAATATTGGTATCCTCACAATATTCATTCTTACATTCAATTGGATGCTTGTTCTTTTCCCTGCCCATAGCAGTTAAGAGGAACGGGTGTGAGCATATGGTGTACCTCTCGTTGGAGCGATAGCGTGTGCCTGACGAAATTCCACCACAGGATGAGTTAGAACAGTCCATCAAGGGAAAGACCTTGCGTGTATACTGGTATATGCTCCGCCATCCCGAGCCGATGACTGCTCGAGAGATACAACATGGAACCGATCTTTCAAGCCCTTCATTATCCATGCATCATTTGGAGAAGATGAAGGACATTGGACTTGTGGACAAAGATCGCCATGGCAGATATAGTGTTAGAAGAGACATTCGAGTAGGGATGTTGAAGCAGTTTATCGGCAGAGGCCGCTTGATGGTCCCACGATATCTTTTCTATGCCACATTTTACTCTTCGCTGACTGCAGCACTTGCTACATTGCTGTGGCGCTTTACCGATTGGTATTCTGTCTTGCTACTGCTTCTTATGGCATCAGTCTGTGGGGTTCTGTGGTATGAAGCATTCCGAATATGGAGAAATGTTCCGTTCCCGGAGGAAGAAGAATGAAACTGACAAATCGCATTTCACATAATCTCAATTCAAATAGACATAGTGCGTATCATAACCCGATAGCTAGTCCTATTCGTCTATGGTCAAGATCAAGAGCTCGCAAAATTGCAGTCCTATTTCTGGCTTTATTCGTGGTTTTTGCATCACCTCTTCTCTTGACTTCGGGTCTAATGGAATCAATTCCGGGAAGTAACAATCCAATTACAGGAATAGCTGCGGAACCCCCTCAAGTTAATTTGACGTACTACTCTCTGTGGAATGAAACCCAGCGACCTGTTGAAGACGACGGTGATGTACTCATTGGTGATTACATAGTGATAAATGCAACATGGTCACCTGACACCAATATCACAGGAACGGCACTTGAAATTCATGCACCTGCAATACCGACGACTGTTTCTGAAGTGAGCAACTCCAGTAGCATAGAAATCAATACACGCAGGCTAGGCAACAATGCCACCTGTACAATCAATGCTACTGCTTGGTGGGGAGACGGATATCTAATTAGAAAGATCTACTATGATGTTTTTATCGGAAACTTCTTTGTCCCTCACCTAGAACTGGAGCAGCCTAACGGCGGTGAGGTCTGGACAGGAGCCAACAATGTTACGTGGACAGCTTCAGATAATAATCTGGAAGAGAACCTCACATTCGAGGTGCTTCTCTCATCAGACGGAGGTAAAACCTTCCAGCTACTTGGTGCAGGTTTGAACAGAACATGGTTCGAGTGGAATTGTACTGGCTTCCTCAATTTGACTACGTACAAAATTCAGGTTCGGGCAACCGATGGAATCTACATCGTGTCGGATCAATCTGACAGTACCTTTACAGCAGGAGATATCTATGTGCCCCCTTCAACCACTACCACAACAACTACCCATACTGAAACTACTACAACGACGGGCCCACCGGGCTTATCTCCACAAATTGGAGCTATGATTGCAGTGATTATCGTGGGCAGCGCTTTCCTTGCTGTGGGAGTCTACTATCTTGCGAAAACGAGAATCTAGTGATCAACCAAGTATCTTGTCGATGAGTGGTTGCGTATTGACTACGTGCTTGTTGAGTCCCACTTCTTCTGGTTCCAACCCCATGGCCAACCCAAGTAGCTGAGTATAGTAGAGAACCGGTAACGTGTATTTCTTCTCTTCAAGCTCCTTGTTCAATTGGGCCTGAGAAACCTCGAATTGAAGATGGCAGAATGAGCATACATTGACAACACAGTCTGCCTCGGCTGTTAGCATGTTGTCAATCTTCTCCTTGGCCATGTCCACGCTCACAGCAACTTGGCTTCCTCTGACGCCTCCCCCTGCTCCACAGCACATATCTTTGTCGCGATACTTGACAGACTCTGCCCCCGTTGCCTCAATCAACTCATCCAAGAAAGTATGTCGTTGCGTTTTCTCCCACGGCCGATTCTTGCTTGGCTTCAATAGATGACAACCGTAGTGAGCAGCTACTTTGATACCTTCCAAAGGTCGCTTAACCGCGTTCTTGACTTCTTCAAGCCCTAGTTCGTTGATAACTTCTATAATGTGCTTTGCAGCTACATTTCCCTCGAAGTTTATTCCCATACCTCGGAAAACCTTCTTCACTTCATCGAGTCGTTCTGGATGTTCATTCAATTCAGCTAGTGCTTCTTTGAAGGTTCCATAACAACCGTTACAACCCGTGACTAGATCATGTCCTGTTTTTTCAGCCAGTGCCAAGTTCCGTGTTGACAAAGCAAGCCATGTGGGTTCATCGAAGGAACGAATGACTCCCGGGGCAGGACAACAACTGGCTCCCTCTAGTTCTTCCAGTTCAATTCCAAGCTTGGGAAGGACTATGCGTATGCTTTTCTCTACATTTGGAAACCGATTTGGCATTACACAACCTAAGAAGAAACTATATCGTCGTTTAGTATCAGACATTATTCTCCCTCCTCTGATTCTTGCCCCTCAATCAGTTTCTGAAAACCTGTACGCTTCATTATTTTCTTGACATCCTCGAGAGCATCTTCATGTTGATGCACTGTGGGAGGTATTTCTGGAATTTCGAGTTCCTTCCTCATTTCATGATTAGCTTCATCGAGTGGTACTGCATGACCTGTTTCAAGGAGTTTTTTGGAGGCCTTCCGGTGTCCCGGTAGCATGTATCCTTCATCGGCTGCCATATTCCTCATGATAATGATGGCATCAGTTACTTTGATTTGTCTTGGACAGCGTTCAAGACAAGTAAGGCAAGTTGTGCACAACCACAAATCAGGACTACTCAACACTTCGTCTTTCAAACCTAGTAGAGCTTTCCGGATGATTTCGCGTGTTCTGAAGGCTGTTCTTCTTCCACTCGGGCAGACACTGGAGCATGTACCACATTGCATACAGGTTCTGATTCGATTAGCCCCCGCATCAACTACCTCTTGAATAAATCCTATGTCTACATTCTCTGAGCGTATTGTATCACGATTGATGTCTGCCATCAGGTAACCTCTGAACGGATAGTGATGCACAGCATCTCTGCTCGATTGTTATAAGGGTTCAGAAGCAGGAACAGAAACTCAGCTCGATTTACTGATAGTTGTACTCTGCTAGTGAGAGTAATCCCCTGTTGCCAATTCTGACATTCGTCAATCCCTCTTCCTCTGCTACCTTCTTTGCTACTTCTGCGTGTTTCCTGCTTGTTCTTGGCAAATCGGACATCACGTGGTGGGGTTGAAATCCAAGTAGTGCTGTCGGGATTGAAGAATCGCACTCCGCTACGAAACTGGCAATACGCCTGACTTCTTCAAGCCCAACATATCCTGGTATCAGTAGAATGCTGGCGACAAGGAATGTATTTTCGCTTTGAAATCCCTTTTCCGCAAGAATGCGAAAATTGCGTATTACCGCTTCATTAGAGGTACCAGTTAAAGCTTGATAGACTTGAGATGTCATGGCTTTCAAGTCGAACTTGATTGTACCACCACTTTGAAGCAAAATGTCCGCTATATCGTTCAAGTACTTCCGCGAAATCTTGCCGTTGGTTTCATAGCAGACACGAACTTGACGGTTCTCATTGAGTAAGCGTGAAACGGTTATGGAGTGCTTTGCATTACACGAAGGATCTCCGCCAAAGTAGCAAACACAAGCTGTGTTCTCGTCAGCTACACCCGCCAGCTCCTGGGGTGTCATCAGCGGTTCACCTTGAGCCATCATTTGGCGGTAGCTTGTATTCTGGCAGAACAGGCAATCCGAATTACAAGATCCATAGAATACTGCAAGGTTTTTGAGCCGAGAATTCCACTGGTCGATTTTCTGATTTCGTACAGGACAAACCCAATCGGCTACACAGTTTGTAGGGAGTGGATCAAAATACCAGCGAACGACAGCCTTCTCTCCATATTTATGAACGACAGTGCCATCTTGGACTTGACGAAGATGGCAGAATCCCGTATCCCCCTCATTCATTTTGCAATGATTACTGCACTCCCCACACACAACTTGACCGTCAGAGGGTATCTTGCCTACTAATGCCTCATCTTGGCGTAGCCTTCTATGTTGTTCCATGCTATGGCCCATTCGTTCGGAGCCTTCTGCGAGGCACTCTGGGCAATAGCCTATGGATTGGGATACTATCCTGTTCTGGTGGTTAGGGCATCTCATCATCTGATTACTCTCAAGCTGATTGGATGAATTTTGTCCTTCCGAACAACCATGTAAAAACCGTTTTATGTGCTGATACTTCTAAATGCTCCACAGTCGGTGCATGGATTGACAGCCTCTGAAGAAAACTCTGTTGTAGATGTCGACGAAGTTGACATGGATTTCGTTGATTTGATAAAGAAAGCAGGCGGTCCCAACGTCCAGAGTTGCTATCAGTGCGGTACATGCAGTGGTAGCTGTCCTGCTGGGGCAAGGACCAACTATCTTGTTCGTGACATCATAAGAAAAGCATTGCTTGGTTTGAAAGAGGAATGTGTTTCAGTTACCGAACTATGGTATTGCACAACTTGCTACGCTTGTACTGATAGATGTCCACAGGATGTGAAACCCACTGATGTGATTAAGGCTATCAGGAATATTGCCGTCGCAGAAGGACACATGTTATCAAACCACCAGAAGGTTGCAGTCAAGGTCATCGAGACCGGACATGCTGTTCCACTAGACAAAGAGATGTGGCAGCAATTGAGAGAAAAAGTTGGATTGGAACCTATTCCTCCGAATGCAAGTGCCAACCCATGGGCTGCAGAGGAGGTCAAGAAATTGAGTGAAATCTGTGGTTTCGACAAACTCATTGGATATGAGGAGTTCCTGAAAGCAGAAGAAGAGAAAAAGAAAAAGAAGAAGAAGGAGGGCTGAAACGATGACTGATGAACCTGCCTTTATGCACTTTCTCGGATGCATTATTCCACATAGGTATCCAAGTGTAGAGCGCGCTACGAGATTGATTTTTCCTGATTTGGGAATGAAGCTTTTGGACATGGAAGGTGCAACTTGTTGTCCAGCTCCCGGAGTTTTTGGTTCCTTTGACCGCGTAACTTGGGCAACGGTTGCTGCTAGAAACCTGACCATTGCAGAGGAGAGTGGTCATCCGATAACCACTGGTTGTAACGGTTGTTTCGCTAGCCTCTGGGAAGCAAATCACGAACTCAAAGAGGATGACGAACTACGAGAGAAGGTAAACAACAATCTTGCAGAAATCGACCGGGAGTTCAAAGGAACGATTGAAGTTACTCATTATGTAGATGCGCTGTACGATACTGCTGGCTTAGAAAAGATACGGGAACAAGTAAGTAGGCCCTTTGAAGGTGTGAGAATCGCACTACATCCTGGCTGCCATTGGATGCGTCCAAAGCTCGTCAAGCAGAAAGACGAAAGCGAACGCCCCCATATCTTTAGAGATGTATGTGAGACCACAGGGGCGGAATATGTTCCCTACAAGGACGAACTGATGTGTTGTGGAGCCGGAGGTGCTGTTCGGACAGCTGATCTTGAAGTTGCACTGGATTTCACAAAGCAGAAATTCGATAGTATCCTCGAAGCGGGTGGTGCTGACCTTATAGTTACACCGTGCCCATTCTGCCAACTACAGCTTGATCTTGGCCAGGTGGAGATACAGAAGCACTTTGGTGAGGAATACGTGTTTGATGTGATGCATGTGTCCGAATTCTTGGCTCTTGCTTTCGGTCATGAACCGGACGATTTTGGACTGGATACACATCTTCAATACATGCAGCGCAAGAGTGAGCCCAACTGGGCCCAGATTCTGATGTAACACCGATTACACAGAATCCTCCCTGTTAGTTAGGCGCGGGTGAAATCAAAAACCGATGCCTTTGTATTGCCAAATGAGTACCGTAAGGTGCATTACCATGACAAAAGTAGATTACGAGCTTTTCGTAGCAGATCCTGGTGACGGGTATGGAGTTAAGTTTGCGCTTCGTACTGAATATAACAAGCAGCTTGTCAAATCAATCAAGGCGATGGACTGGGAGTTATCCCATCGAGGATGGGACAACTATGAGAATGTTTGGCGCTTTGATATCAACGATTATACTGTTGATGAGCTTCGTCGACTGGGTGTGGATGTCCCAGATTTAGAAATATGCAAACAAGCGGCTGAGGCTGTTTCAAGCGAAGATAGTGAATTACCCGATGATCCGTTTCCAGTAAAGGGCAAGCTTGAAGTTTTCGCATGACGAATTGCTGAATACACCCTTTGGGCTATAGGCCCTTAATTACTGTCATACCAAGAGAGTAATTGAGGTCTTTAGCGTGAAGGTTCAATCTTCGAAAACTGCTGAAAGCAGAGTCTTCGTCGCCGGGCTCGCCGGACGATATAAAGTGGATTTGATAGACCGAATACTTTCAGCTTTGAACGAGATTCTAAGTCATGAGATTTGTATGAAAGTAACTTCTGCTGGTCTATCAATAAAACAACTCAATTTAGCCAAGACAATCCTCGTTGATATCGAAATCCCACATGACTTCTTCTACAAATATGAAATCACAGAATCTAGCGGCCTTTTTGCAATTGATGCTCAACGGATTACTGAGCTGGTGAACCAAGCCAATTCTAGACTGACATTATCTCTACAAAAAACCAAATCCGAACGCGAATTAGTATGTGAGTGGAAAGATGGTAGCGCTACTCTGCCTGTTTTCGAGGCAGCTGATGAAGCATCTTCCCCTAGCCTTGATCACGCAATTGAAGCCTCGCTAATTGCAAAGGTGCTGAAGACATCACTGAAGATGATTGATTCTGACTATTTTCAGATACGGGCTTTCCCTCCTTTCTCAGAGCTTGTTCTTGTCCAAGATGATGATTCGGCTACAAAAGAGAAACATCTTCGGCGAGGTAGTGGCCTTTTGTCATTAACATACGTTGGGGAGGAGAAATCAGAGAATAAAAATTCCCAAGAGTCTGAAGACACAGATGAAATAGGCATTTCGGGAGTTTACTCAACGAAGGCTGTACGGAATATGCTACGACTCTGGCCTGCCGAATCAAGAGTAACACTTGAGTTTGCAACAAATCGTCCTCTAGCTCTGAAATTCAGATTTGGAAAGCTGATTCTAGCACCTAGAGTGTTGAGAGAATAATCTGGCTATTACGGTTTTAGGTAGATGGAGTGTTTAAGCTCTGCTCTTTCCTTCTGAAGGCCAACTACGGATTCGGGTGTTCAATTCTATGAATCCGACTTTTCGAAGATTTTCACCTTTACTTCTATATCACTTAAATCGTCAATCAATTTCGATTTCCGACTGGATTGTTGCTTGAGTCGCGACACATACATTCGGGTGAACAATCGCGTTGCCTTCATAACATTGGGAGATTATCTGGGCAATATTAAGTCGTACGTTAACTATCGCCAAGGAATTCCATTTGGCGCGTTACCGAAACTGAAAAAATGCCTGCTCAACCCAACAGCTCGATAGCCAACCTTTTATCATCTAGCTATAAACTGGCTGAATAACTCCTTGGAGTGAAAAAGTATATGGGAACGGCAGACTCGAAACCTGTTGTCATCATAGGTGCCGGAATTGCAGGCATAAGAGCTGCACTAGATTTAGCCGATATGGGCGCTAGTGTGTATCTTGTTGAGAAAGAACCATCAATTGGCGGACATATGGCACAATTGGACAAGACTTTCCCCACACTCGATTGTGCTATGTGCATACAAGGTCCGTGGATGGTCGATATTTCTCGACACCCCAATATTGAGCTTCTTGCCTATTCTGAGGTTACCGATGTTTCAGGAGAACAAGGCGATTTCACAGTTACGATTCTCAAACATACGCGCAGAGTTGACCCTGAGAAATGTACTGGCTGTGGGGACTGTATGCGTATGTGTCCAATTGAAGTACCCAATGAATACGATCTCGGTTTGAAAACGCGAAAGGCTGTTTACATACCTTTCCCACAAGCTGTTCCCAACGTAGCTACGGTGGATATCGACAATTGCATTCAATGTATGACGTGTGCACGGACCTGCAAAGCAGAGGCAATCAATTTCGATTTAGCTGACGAGGAAATTGAAATCAATGCTGGGGCCATCATACTTGCAACGGGTTACAGGCTTCTGGATCCTTCAAGTGTTCCTGAGTACGGTTATGGCAGGCTGCCCAATGTTGTGAGTGCACTAGAATATGAACGGATGGTCTCTGCCAGTGGACCCACTAAAGGAGTAGTCATGCGCCCCTCTGACGGGAAAGAACCAGAGGATATTGCATTTGTACAATGTGTAGGTTCCCGTGATGTCAATCACTGTGCTTATTGTTCCCGAATATGTTGCACATATGCAACTAAGGAGGCAATAATCACTAAAGAGCACACACCAGACGTCAACATCGATATCCTATACAACGACCTTCGTGCCTTCGGGAAAGGATTCGAGGAATTTCTCGTACGTGCCGAGAACGAATATGCAGTCAACTATGTTAAGGGTCTACCCAGCGAGATTTCTGAGAACCCTGAAACTGGAGATCTAATAATCCGGCATAGTGACACACGTGGTCATGAGGTAGTCGAAGATCAGTATGACTTGGTTGTGCTTTGTCCAGCGATGCTTCCTAACAACAACCCTTCATTAGTGGATACACTGGGCATCAAGACTGATGATTATGATTTCGTTGCGGTGGGTAATCCCGCTGTTGAAACAGCTGAGACTTCTGTTCCGGGCATTTACATGTGCGGTTCCTGTCACCATCCAAAGGATATACCCGATTCAGTATCACATGGAAGTGCTGCAGCGGCTTTGGCTGCAAATGATATCGATTTACCAGAAGAAGAAACCGAGCCTATTGAGGAATCCGACTTTGAGATGATGGCTGAGGATCCCCGAATCGGGGTATTCATCTGCTCCTGTGGAATCAATATTGCTGGTACTGTAGATGTGGATGAAGTAACACAATATGCTGGAAGCCTCCCCAACGTAGTCCACGCTGACAACCTTCTATACTCCTGCTCATCTGATTCACAGGTTGCCATCAAAGACGCAATTCATGAACATGATCTCAATCGTGTTGTGGTAGCTTCATGTACTCCCCGCACACATGAACCACTCTTTAGAGAGACGATTGAAGAGGCAGGTTTGAACAAGTATCTTTTCGAGATGGCTAATATCAGAGAGCATTGCTCGTGGATACATCAAAGCCAGAAGGATGAGGCTACCTCTAAGGCAACTGATTTGGTTCGAATGGCTGTCGCCAAAGCCTCGTTACTAGAACCGCAAATAGAAGAAGTTGTAGAAATCGAACCTTCCGCTCTTGTGGTTGGTGCTGGTGTTGCCGGCATGGCAGCGGCAGAAATCATTGCTGACAAAGGCTTCCATGTTTACTTGGTTGAGAAAGAAGACAGAGTTGGCGGGCTTCTGAACGACCTGAGTACAGTGAATTTCGACCATCAAGATAGCAAGGAAGTCATAGCGGAGTATTCAAAGAGAGTGACGGATCATCCCAATATCGATCTCTTGCTTAGCTCCGAAGTTGTTGATGCCAAGGGCGCAATTGGAGATTTCAACGTTACTGTAGAATCCAGTGGCGATGAAACAGAACTTACTGTAGGCGTCGTCATTGTGGCCACTGGTGCTGTTCAACTTGAAGAAGAAGGCTTGTACGGTCTTGGTGAATTACCCGAAGTGATGACTGAGCTAGAATTCAATCGACGTCTTGTTGAAGGAGACGGGATTGAAGATGGCGAAACATTCGCGGTTATTCACTGTGCTGGTTCACGTGAAGACGAATCATTGGAAGGAGCAAGGACATGGTGTTCTGGTATCTGCTGCACCGTAGCGCTGGAACACACTCTAGAACTGCTTGACAAATATCCTGAATCGAAGGTCTATCATATGTACCGTGACCTTCGCGTATCGTATGACGGAGAAGACAAGTACAGGGAGGCCCGGAAGCGAGGCGTTGTCTTCCTCAGATACGACCAAGATGCTCCCCCCGAAGTGAAGAAAGGAGAGAAAAGCAACCTTCGGGTAGAGGTATTGGATCAAATACTTGGTGCAACAATCGCCTTAGATGTTGACCATGTTGTACTTGCAACAGCAATGATTCCTCGAGAATCAAACAAAGAACTTTCCGAGATGTTCAAGCTCTCGCTGAACATGTCAGGCTTCTTCATGGAAGCACATCCCAAGCTCCGACCAGTTGATTTTCAGACCGATGGAATCTATGTGGCTGGAACAGCTACTGCTCCGAAGTCTATAGATGAGTCCATTGCCCAAGGAAGAGGAGCGGCTTCGCGAGCGCTTATCCCGCTCAACAACGGTGTTCGAAAGGCTGAAGCCATCGTCTCTGTCGTGGATCCCGAGGTATGTGTTGGATGCGGGACTTGTGAAGTGAACTGTTCATACAATGCAATAGAAGTCATCCCAGGGGACGGCAGTCACGATTATGCTGTCAGTAACCCGGTGCTATGCCAAGGATGTGGTAAATGCGCCGCTGGTTGCCCGTCGGGCGCTATCACTATGAAGCACTTCACCGATGACCAAATCCTCTCTCAAATCCGAGCTGCACTCAAAGATATGCCAGTGAGTCAGCCGAGATTAGTCAGCGTGATATGCAACTGGTGTACCTATGCTGGTGCAGACCAAGCGGGTGTATCACGGATGCAACAACCGCCCACGGTACGGGACATACGGGTGATGTGTACTGGGCGTGTCAGCGTCCAGCACATTCTTGAGGCATTCAGAATGGGTGCGGATCTAGTGTGGATTTCCGGTTGCCATTTCGGTGATTGTCATTATGTTGATGGTAACATCGCATTTGAACGACGGTTCAACATAGCCAAGAAAATCATCGAAAAAGCTGGACTGGACCCAGAGCGCCTCCAATTTACTCAGATTAGCGCGAGCGAAGGAGCGATTTATGCTGATACTGTAAAGGAGCTTACAGAATTGGCAGAGGAGCTTGGACCAAGCCCTCTACGAGGAGGTCAGTAGACGATGACTGAAGCATGGGGCACACTCAAATCATTTGCAGGCAAGACCTTTGAAACTCTTGACCCTGAATTCACTGATCGAGTTTCACAGCTTATCGGTGGTCAGGATCTGACTGCGTGTTTCCAGTGTGCGAAATGCAGTGCTGGTTGCCCGGTCAGCGACAAGGTAAATGTCCAGATTCATGAAGTAATGCGGATGCTTGTTCTTGGGCTACCGGAAGTCTTAGACACGGACATGATATGGCTGTGTACAACTTGCTATACATGTCAGGAACGGTGTCCACAAGGTATCGACATAACAGATATTCTCTTTGGACTGAAGAATATGGCTTTCCAGAGAAACAAAGCCCCCCAGGGATACGTTAGTTCACGACAGCAGCTCTATGATACCGGAAAACTCTATCAGCCAACTGATTGGGAACGTGAAGACCTTGGTTTGGAAGAAGTTCCCCATCTGGAGTTAGATGAAACCAAGAAGATGTTTGAGAAGACCGGCTTGCTCAAACTGGAGGAGGATGACTAGAATGGCTCAGGAATACGAAGTCTTTCTTGGTTGTGCCATTCCCAGCCGTTTCAACAATTATGAAGCTTCTATGCGGGTCATTGCTGACGAACTTGATATTGAACTCCTAGATTTTGATGGGGCATCATGCTGTGGAACAGTCGTCCTCAAGTCGATTGATGAACTGAGCTGGCTTTCGATGTCCGGACGGAACATCGCCCTTGCAGAGAAACGTGGTCATGATATTGTCACTCCCTGCAATGGTTGCTTTGGCTCACTCAAAGACTGTGATCATGTACTTCATGATAACGAAAGCGAGCGGAAAAAAGTCAACAAGATTCTCAGTGAGGTTGGTTTAGAATATGAAGGTGAAGCACGCATTCGCCACTTTGTTGAAGTCCTGTATGATTTGAAGGACGAAATTGCCGATAGAATCGTTAACCCCCTTGATGGTCTCAAAATTGCCTTTCACCCTGGGTGTCACCTCATACGTCCATCTACTGTGGCAGGGTTCGATGACCCTGAGCTACCTCGCAAAGTTGACGAGTTGCTCGAACTGACTGGTGCTCGAAGTATTCCTTGGAATTTGAAGCTTAGATGTTGTGGTTCACCACTACTCATTTCAAGTGAGGAAGTTGCTACTGAGATTCTCAAAGAGAAGATGAGCAACGCCATAGAGTCGGGTGCAAACTGCATCGTGACCAACTGCCCTGCCTGTCATACGCAATTTGATGTCCAAGTACTCGGGCTAGAAGACGAGGATGGCAATTCGCTGGAGCTGCCTGCGCTATTCGTAACACAGGTTCTGGGCGTGGCGATGGGCATTGACTCAAGTAAGCTAGGCTTTGAATTAAACAGAGTGCAGTTGGATCCTATCGCAGATATTCTCGGATTATGAACTGTCATCATAGGGGGAGCTCTGGCAGCGGTTCTCTTTTGTGAAGCCATTCCTCTGGGATTCCTTCTTTCCCTACTCTGCTAGCCACTATACCCCCGACCATGGCACTAGTTGTATCGATATCTCCAAGTCCACTTACCGTATACCAGAGAGCCTCATTGTAATCATCAAGGTGAAGTCCTGCGCTCCACAGAACAAATGGAACTGTATCAAATGTGGTTATCTTGGAACCATTGCCGATTCTACTGACGACCTCTCGTACCGGGGCCTCGGGATTTACACTCAAAGCCTCCAAAATGGCTTTCCGCGTTAGGCTGTCAGGTACAGCTTCCAATACGTTCTCTATGAAATCATGAACATTCGGTGCTTCTTCTCCTCTTGACTGGTATGCCAGAGCGGCGCCAGTGGCAACTGCTATTGCTCCAGCTGTTGCCTCGGAATGTGCATGAGTTACCTGCGCAGATTTTGCTGCATTTTCAGCTACTAAATCCAAATCTGTAGCGAAGTATGCTCCAACCGGTGCAACCCGCATTGAAGCGCCATTACCGTACGAACCTTCTCCACCAAACAGGCTGCTCGCTACCTTCTCCCAGTCTTCCCCATTTGCGATTCGTGGTAGAGCCTCATGCATTCCGCTTCCGTACCCCCTCCTCGGATTGTAGTTCTCACAGAAGCTTTGAATAAGTGCATCTTGATTGATTTCGCCATATTCTTGGAGTATCGAGAAGACGGACATCGCCATCATGCTGTCGTCAGTATATCTCCAAGGGGAAGGAGGTAGTTGTCTTTCCTCTATCCAATTCTCGGTCACTCTTCGACGGTCAAAGAACATCTCGCCAAAGGCATCTCCGATGGACAAACCATCTAGACACACTCTTGCTCTGCCAATTGGATTTGACATGCTATAGTCACCGCCCATATAATCGCTCCTCGGTAAACAATATGAGAATCTATTGATTTAGTCTTGGGTACATATAATCAATCCAACTAGGCGGTAAAATGCAGCAGACTGTATCTACTCACTCATAGTATTCTCGCCATAGAACAGTTCTCCAAGGCGTTGCATTGCCTTTTTGACACATTCTTCTGATCCGCTGACTTGGAGGTGCCTTTTGCCATCCAATGATATGAGAACCATGCAGCTTTCTGCTAAGTCCGAAATAATTTCGACAGGAATTTCTTCCGGCAGTCGCATTCTGAAGAAACTGATATCTTTGTCACGTGGCAAATCGGATATTTGGGCTTTGGATTCTTCTAAATCTGGTTCTCTATCGCTATGAATAGCCTCGTAGAACTGTGCATTCCAAGATTCCCTGTATTCTCTCCCACCTTGCTTTTCAGCCCACATCATCAGGGTTTCTCGTGTACGATCAACTTTCTGTTCCATCTCTTCTCGAAGTGCGGCATCACGTTGTTCCATCTCTCTTATGTCTTCATCAAAAGAGCTAAGATATTCTATGATCATCTTGGAACTACGAAGATCTTTGTAGGTTATATCCGGAGGTGTGAAATTGTGCTTCGATTTCAAATCTCCAAGCAGGTCATTCAGGACAAGCCAACCAGCGCGCAAGCCTTCGATAGATACCACTTAGCTTTCACTCCCTGAGCATTTCTTCAATCTGTTGTAGGAAGCTCTCCTCTCGCCACCATCTGAGATCCCGTGCACCTGTTGGACATATGGCACAACATGCACCACACCCTTCACAACGTAATTCATCCGTGACGCTCTTCTTAACCCCTGGCTCCACTTCGACCATCGAGACCGCATCGTATGGGCATATTTCGGAGTAGTTACACAAATCACAACCAACACAGAGATCTTGGTCGACTTCTGCAACCAACAGTTCTATCTCGACGGTACCCAGATTCAACGGAGCACAGGCTGCGCTTGCCGCTCCCCGCGCTTGGTTAATTGAGTCTGCAACATTCTTCGCGTAGGTTACACCAAGGAATACGCCCGGGACGTTGGTCTCGACAGGCTTGAACTTCATGTGCATCTCTCTAAGGAATCCGTCGGCTCCACGGGTGATGCCTATTGCTTTCACCAGCTCATTAACATCGTGAGGCGCTTCAAGACCAACAGCTAGAACTACCATGTCTGATTTGATTTTCAGGGTTTTCTGTGATAACGTGTCATAAACAGTAACGATTGCACCTTCACCGTCTTCAGTTGGCTCGACTTGTGGCGGATTCTCTCTGACCCATCGCAAGTAACTGACACCTTTTTGCCTGTTCACCCTCCACATCTCTTCCATCCCGTTAGCGAATGGTCTGATGTGCTCCTTATAGGCCGAGAAGACCCTCAGGTCGGGGAACATCTCTTTCAGCTCATTTTGCATGGCTATGACCGCTGAACAACAAACTCTCGAACAATACCTGTTTCCTTCACCCGGACTCTGTCTCGATCCAACACAGTGAATGAACACCGGGTTCTTGGGGGGTTCTTTGATTTCTCCATTCTTTAGCTTCTGTTCCAAGTCAAGTGTGGTTATCACGGCTGGGGACTCTTCCCATCCATATTCACCATCTTCGGGCTCATAGGTATCTGTTCCAACAGCAATTACCATGGAGCCTATCACGTGCATGTTTCTTTCACCGGTCTTCTGATTCTCGAGCGTAATTTCGTAATTTCCGTATGTACCATCTCGAGCTACCGGTTTGGAATTGAGAATAACCTCGATTTTGTCTTCCTTTTCCACCCTTGCTTTCAAATCATCTACGATTTCCTGAGCTTCGACCATCTCCGGAAAGAGTCTGTATAGATCGTTGAGTCTGCCGCCTAGCTCTTCATTCTTCTCTACTAGGATGACATCGAAACCTTTTCGAGCAACATCGAGTGCGGCTGTCATTCCGGAAACTCCACCACCCACAACCATACAAACGGGTGTCACTTCAACGGTTTCGATAGGAACATCTTCATTGTTGACAGCCTTCGCCACACCGCTTCTAATCATATCCTGGGCTTTTTCCTGCCGAACTTCGGGCGGATCATTAGCATTGACGAGTGTTAGCTGTTCCCGCAGTCCTACAGGACCTACCAAGTAGTATCCCGATAATCCCGCAGCTTCGAGTGCTGATCTGAATGTATCCTCGTGCTGTAATGGCGAACATGAACCAACTACAACTCTGTTGAGATCATGCTCTTTGATAGCTTCGGTAATGAGCTCCTGACCTGGATCACTGCACATGAAGATATAGTCGGTGCTATACACGACGTTTGGCAAATCACCAGCCCAATCCGCCAATGCAGGAGAATCAATCACATCACCAATGATTCCTCCACAATGGCATATGAAAACGCCCACTCGTGGCTCATCACCCACTTCAATTGGGGGTATCTCCTCCTGTGGCTCTGGTTCGGGTACTGGCAATATGGACTGTGCAGCCATCGCGGCTCCTTTGCCTTCGTTTACTGTATCCGTACCGTCCTTCGGGCCATGAATTGTTCCTGCCATGAAAATACCTGGTCGAGTAGTTTCAAGTGCAGCAGAACTTGGATTCTTCTCTTTGACCCAACCTGTTGGCTCAAGTTCGATATCCAGAATCTCTGCAAGCTCCTCGTGTCCCTCCGCAGGTCTGAAACTGGAATTTAAGACAACCATTTCCATGGTCATTTCTTTGATTTCTCCAGTTTCGGTATCCTCAATCTTGACCATCAGGTCATTGGTATCTGGGTCTTCATTGATTTCGGCTACCCGCCCTCGGATGAAATCGATGCCTTGATTGTGCTGACTATCCCACAAGAACTCCTCAAGCGCTTTTCCACAGGTTCTAAGATCCATGTAGGAGTAGTAAATGTCGCAATGATCTTCGGGGTAGTGCATTCGCGTAACTTGGGCAAGCTTCAATCCGAACGAACAGCAAACCCGGTTACAGTGGTCACTGTACCCCTCAATGTTCTCTCGTACATCTCGAGAGCCGACACAATTGATGAACATAATGGATTCTGGTTCCTTACCATCCGAAGGTCTTACCATGTGCGCGTCTGTGGGTCCTGTTGGATGGGTTTGTCTGTCATATTCTAGGGTTGTGACAACATTTGGAAATACACCATATCCGTACTCTGCATAATCAGTGGGATCATATTCCTGAAAACCAGCTGCATTAATGATTGACCCCACATTCAAATCATATTCCTTGTCCTCGTCATCGTAGATGATACAGTCTTGAGGGCAAACTCCTGCGCATGTCCCGCATCCAATACAGGCGTCCTTGTCGATTGTTGCAACAAGTGGAATCTGTTGAGGGAAGTTCATGTATATGGCTTTTCGGAGCGAAAGACCACCATCATATTCGTTTGGAACTTCTACAGGACACGATTTGATACAGAGACCACACCCGGTACATTTATCCTCGTCAACATAACGGGCTTTCTTGTGCACTGTAACAGTGAAATCTCCTGCTTCTCCTTCCACCTTTTTGACTTCAGATAAAGCATGAATAGTGATATTCGGATGCTTTCCAACAAACGATGTGAGCGGAGTCATAACACATGCAGAGCATTCCAATGCGGGAAAGATCTTGTAGATTGCCACATAGGCTCCACCAATATTGACCGTACGCTCGATAAGGTGGGCATGGTGACCACCTTCCGCAAGAGCGAGAGCGGCGCTGATACCGCCCATTCCGGCACCAATAATGGCTACATCGGTTGGTTTGGACTTGGGAGAGTTGTCGTTGCTATTGTCGCTGACCATCTACGATTACTCCAAGCTTGGCGTATACTATTGCTCGTTTTGTTGTTTGAGATATAACGTTTCTGAAATGGGTTGTCATCTATATGATGCTTATCCTTCGAATCCTCATAAAATTGTCCAACCGCCGCCTGAAGCTATAATATAAGTACGGAGATGTTGCCAGCTCCCACGTTGTACTAATGGATTCCACATATCAAATCAAGAATTTCACTCGGAGCTGTCCAGATTGAGATACATCAAAATGACAACTGCAAACACTTACAAATTCCTTGAAAACCTCAAGGATGAAGCAACACTCTACGCCCCCACTAAAATTTCTGAACAGTTCTATGATTTCACAGAAATCGACGATGTTGACGATGTGGAGTTCCATTACAATCGAACGATACGACCGCCCCGTAGATTCTTCTACCCTGAAGAAGAAACAATGTTTCGCTTTGATACAGACAAAGTTGAACTCTATGAGAACACGCCCCGGGAAGGGCGATTCGTAATTTTTGGCGTGCATGCATGTGACGTTGTGGGTTTGCGTATTCTGGATGCCGAATTCATTGATGAGCAGCCAGATCCCTACTACAAGATGAGACGCGACAACGGAATCATCATCGGTCTCTCTTGCTTGCCTGATGAATACTGTTTTTGCAATGTTCGCAGGACAGAGTTTGTTGACAAAGGGTTCGATTTGTTTTTCCATGAGGTAGCAGATGGGTATCTGGTTCGTGTTGGGACCGTCCAAGGCCACAAGCTCTTGGATCCATATCCAGAATTGGTCGGTGAGGTAACGCAGGAAGACATCGACTATATGGAAGATTTCGAAGAGAAACGAAGCTCCATGTATACTTTACAGGGCAATTGGGACTCTCTCAGATACTTCCTTGAGATGCGGCTAGATCATCCCATGTACGAACGGGAAAGCGAGAAGTGCCTGGGTTGTGGAAACTGCACTCTTACTTGTCCTACCTGCAGGTGCTATGATGTGAAAGATGTGCCAAGTATTGATGGCAAGACTGGAGAACGTATCCGCTTCTGGGATTCCTGTCAGTTTCGGTCGCATGGCCTTGTGGCTGGACCGCATAATTTCCGCCCTACAAAGGAGTCCCGATTCAAGAACAGGTATCAGTGTAAGAACGCGTATTGTGAGGAAGTAACGACGGCTTACTGTGTAGGATGTGGACGATGTACCTACTTTTGCCCAGCGGAAATCAATTTTAAGCGTAATTTGATGGAAATAGGCGGGTATCAGGGGGTTGGTGACTAATGACGAGCGAACAAGAAAATGTATATGATACGTCGAAATGCCGACTGCTAAGAACATATGACCTGTCTGAAGTGGACAAATTATTCCTGTTCAGGTTCGAAGATCCTGAGAAAGCACAGAACTTCCGATTCAAGCCAGGGCAGTTCGTTGAGGTATCACTTCTCGGTCTTGGTGAGGTACCAATCTCGATATGTTCATCTGCTCGACGGGTAGGGTTCTTTGAACTATGTATTCGCAATGCTGGAAGGGTAACCTCTGCCATTCATCATCTCAACCCCGGAACGCTGGTTGGTATTCGAGGGCCGTATGGAAACGGTTTCCCGATGGAAAAATTCCACGATCGCGACCTTCTTTTGGTTGCTGCGGGATTGGGAATGGCTCCCTTGAGATCAGTATTTCTTTATGCTCTTGATAACCGTTGGTTGTTTGGCGATATCACCATCATCAACAGTGCGAAGTATGCGAACGGTCTTTTGTTCCAGAAAGAACTTGAGGCTATGAAGGATATCGCTACCGCCGAGAATATTTCGATAGTCCAGACGGTTACTCGAGACCCAGATTTTGATGGTTTGCACGGTAGGGTGAATACGCACTTTGACAAAGTCAACGTTGACCCTGAAAACTGTACTGTGGCAATGTGTGGCCCTCCGCCAATGTACAAAGGCATGTTTGAGGAATGCATCGAACGGGGGTATGATCCGCGCTACATCTTTGTCACTCTTGAACGCAAGATGAAATGTGGTGTTGGCAAATGTGGCCATTGTAATGTTGGAACAGCTACGTCATGGAAATACATCTGTAAAGATGGACCGGTTTTCGGTTATTACGACGTGTTGGACATACCAGGACTGATATGATGGAGGAGCAGGATATGACAACGATAAGACCAGAACAGCTAGCAATAGTTGAAGACTGTCGTGGGGATGACTGCAAGCCCCGAGTTGGCGTGTATGCCCTCACGTCGTGCTACGGATGTCAGCTCAAACTGGCAACTGTTGAACGGATATTGGATATAGCCAAAGCTGTTAACATAGAGAGCTTCTACATGCTCTCGAGTAATAGCACAATTCCTGCCGATGTTGACGTAGCTTTTGTTGAAGGCTCAGTTTCAACAGAAAAAGACTTGGAGGAACTTTTCGAAGTCAGAAAGCATTCGAGGATTCTTGTGGCATTGGGTGCTTGCGCAGTCAATGGTGGTGTCCAGAGCTGGGTTGAAGGTGAAATGGATTACGATCAGCTCTATGCAGATGTCTACGGAGACGAGACTATTGATATGCAGGGGCGCCAAGCCACACCGATTTCCGACCATGTGGATGTTGACTACTATCTCCCCGGTTGTCCACCAGAAGAAGACGAAATCATGTACTTCATTTCGAGCTTCCTGTTCGGCACGTTTCCAGAACCAAAGGACTATCCTGTTTGCGCAGAGTGCAGATTGGCTGGAAATCCTTGTATTCTAATTGAACATGGGGAACCATGCCTTGGGCCAGTAACAACTGCCGGGTGCAAGGCCAGATGCATTTCGTTCGGCGTTCCATGCATTGGTTGTAGAGGACCAGTGCCACATGACAATGCTTGGTTCGATTCACTAGCACTTACTTTCCAGCAGAAGGGGCTGGATGAAGAAGTTGTACGGGATCGTATGAGGATTTTTGGTGCGCATAATTCTCACCTAGAGAAAATGCTGAACAAGGTTTACGGGAGTGAAAATGAATGACTCAATCCAACAAGAAGGGGAAGAAACAGAAAATTACCCGCGAGATATCAATAGATCACATTGCCCGAATCGAAGGTAAGGCTGGAATCGAAGTTACCTTTGATGGTTCGCAGGTGGAACTGGTTAGAATCAATGTGTTTGAAGGTCCTCGGTATTTTGAAGCTATAACCAAGGGTAAGCCTGTCGAGGAAGCGACTGCAGTTTTTCCTCGAATCTGTTCATTCTGTGCTGCGGCACACAAGGTAACCGCTCTCCAAGCTGCGGAAAATGCTATCGGTTTACAACCTACTGAGCAAACCAAACTCCTTCGTGAATTGTTATACATTGGAGATTACATTGAAAGCCATGCTCTTCACCTGTTCCTTTTAGCATTGCCAGACTTCCTCGGATATCCTGACGGGTTCTCCATGGCTGAGGACCATCCAGACGTGATTGATGCTGGTATAGCTTTGAAGGACATTGGAGCAGACATACAGACTGTCATTGGATCTCGTTATATCCACCAAGAAAACGCGATAATGGGTGGGTTTGGGAAGATTCCGTCGAAGGAGTCTCTCGAAACACTAGCTAGACGTCTAAAGATGTTACATGGCAAAGCTGAGGAAGCCTTAGAACAACTTGTAAGCTACCCTAACTGGCGAGAAGTGGATGCAAAAAGAACGCATCTAGCACTTGAACCCTATGATGGTTCATATACCATGATTGGCGATAAAGTGAAATCAAGTGATGGCGGGAAATTCAAGTCTGACGCCTATCAGGTTCGAATTGCCGAAGAAGTGGTACCCTACTCATTTGCAAAACACGGAACGTACAAATCCCAGCCGTTCATGACTGGTGCGATTTCACGGTTCACCCTATTTGGTGATAGGATGAATGGTCGCGCAGGTGAACTTGCAGACACCTATGCATCTCACCTCGATCCAAAGAATCCGATGAGCAATAATTTTGCACAGTCTGTTGAGCTTGTGCATTTTGTTCATCGTGCAGAGGAGATTGCCAAGAACATAGCTAGCAATTTGAAACCATATGAAAAACGAATCGAACCAAAGGTGACCAAGGGTGGAAAAGGTGTTGCAATCACAGAAGCTCCAAGGGGGCTGCTCGCTTACACCATTGAAGTCGACAAAAATGCCCGAATAGTGTCTGCTGATATCATAACTCCGACTGCTATGTTCCTTCCCATGATGGAAGCTGATTTGCGAAGGATGTCGGAATCTCTTGTTTCGAGCGGCATCAGTGAGCCTAATGAAATCGGCAATAAATTGGAGACTATTGTCCGTGCTTATGATCCCTGTGTCTCTTGTAGTGTTCATGTAGCTGATATCAGATAGTATCCAGCTTTCGGATAGGGAAACCTGTCGATATGGCAGGAAAGACAGAGTTTACATTGATACTGTTTTGTGTAGGCTTGAGATAGTACCAGTACTTGTTTGAGTAATGATTACTTGAATACCATTTTCGTCTTGAAGGTGAAATGTTTTGTATGAAACGGAAAAGCAGGTTATGTTAGAAACTTGTGCAGAAATGCTTGATCGGGATTTGGTTGTTGGATCCTCAGGAAATGTGAGTCTTCGAGTGAAGGATCATGTCATCATCACACCAAGCGGTGTAGAATATCGTGTGATGACTCCTTACGATCTTATTGTGATCGATCTAGAGGGCAATAAAGTTGAGGGGAAGAAGGAACCTAGTATCGAGACGGAGATGCATTTGGAGGTATATGGGCATAGAGGAGATATTGGCTCCATTGTGCACACACATAGTGTGTATGCAACAGCCATGGCTCTTCTCTATAAATCCCTACCCCCTATTGTTGATGAACTGGTTCCTACTCTTGGTGGTAAGATTGCAGTTACTGACTATTCAAAAGCAGGAACTCGCGGCTTAGCCCAGGCTGTTGCAGATGCAGTAAAAGACCGAGATGCTACATTGATTGGCAATCACGGAGCATTGTGTGTTGGTAATTCGCTTCGTGAAGCCCTTGATTCTGCTATCCTTCTTGAACGGGCTTGCAAAATCTACATGATTGCAGCTCAGGTGGGAAAACCTTCTCAGCTTCCTGAAGATGTCGTCACAGAAGAACGCCATAAGTGGGTCGAATCGCATCAGATGAGCCTTTGAGTGCCAGAAAGTTGCTATTCACCATTGTAGATCTCTACCGCTCCCATGAAATATGATCAGGAGGTATCTTCGACGCAAATTTCATTCGATGTAACATTCAATCTGGTTTTGTTCTACCTTCTTATTCTGGCTGGTTTTCTACTATCTAGAATAACTCCATATGGGAAGAAGGTCCAAAACTACCTCAATCCCCTCCTCATCAATTTCATGTTGCCCCTTCTGATAATAAGCACCCTTTTTGATGTTGCTTTTGACACACTTACAGAATCGCCACAAGTAATTGCGATTACCGCGCTCATGCACCTCGTTGGGGCTTTGCTGCTTTTCCTCTACTTGAAAACAAAAAATTTCAAACCTGAGAACGATGGTGCGCTGCTTCTATGTGCTACATTTCACAATGCAGTGTTTCTACCACTTCCATTGTCTCACGCTTTTCTTGGACCGGCTGCAGTTCCTTTAATCGCAGTACACTCGTTGACTCAGATGATTCTGCTTACAACTCTCGGAGCTCTCATAGGATCCTACTATAACCAAGAATCAATTGACCGTGAGAGTGTTGTACGCAAGGCTTTACTATTTCCACCCCTTTTGGCTACTATTATTGGATTTGTTCTGTCTATTCTGAGCGTATCTGTTCCATCGCCCTTTTCCGTTGTTATCTCGGTAAATAATACAGCGACAACATATCTATCGCTTCTTGCTGTAGGCCTTGCCCTTGGCAAGGAGTTTTCATTGTATCACTCACGTCAAGCATTGTCAGTTGTTGGGGTCAGACAGATTGCAATACCATTGCTTGTTTGGTTTGTTCTTGGATTTACAGACCTTGCTCCATTAACAAAGGATGTTCTGTTCTTAGAATCTCTCATGCCTTCCGCGGTTCTTACAGTAGTTTACGCATCTGATTTTGGTTTGAATTCGCAAGTTGCGGCCACATCTGTGACGATAGGCACAATCGTTTTGTTACCCCTTTTACCATTCCTTCCTTTCTTACTTTCATTTGTGTGACTATTTCAGTAATTATCTCATCGGCTTCATCTCAAAGCTAATAACAGGACTACGTAAAAGATAGAATGCGGTACAGCCTATGGCAGATGAAAAGGAACGTAATCCATCCCAGATAAAGCGGGGTTTAGATGAAACAGTAGAGAAGCTCGAACAATCTCGCCCATCGAGTGCAGACTGGGGCGATAAAATGGCTGCCAACCGTGAAAAGTGGGAAAAGCTGAAGAAGAAAATACATGACCGGCAAAAAACACTGAAACGGCTTGTAAAAGAAAAACGAGCTGGTACTATTGGTGAGAAACAGTTCAACAAAAAATACAGAAAAATCCAAGATGAGTTGACCAACTTGGAGTTCGCGGTGTACAATCTTCGCTTGGGTACAGATATTGAGACCTAACGATTTTGAAGAGTATGTTCACGTCGCTTCAGTAGCACAGCTTGTAACTACTCTGCCTTTGACTTCTGATACAACAACACTCCTTCTGTCACTGCAATAATGCCTAGGACGGATACTGCAGCTATGAGTACGAGATTGATAGTGTTGCTTTCTCCTAATAACGAATCAGTGCTTTCAAGTCCAGAGGTTATGGCTCCAAGGTTGTATGACATAATAGAAAGATAGTCCGCGAGCCCCTCGAAGAAGATACCTCGAATCCAAATAAGGCGAGCACCGTAGTCTTCTGCAAGCTGTTGTGCAAACTCGCCGGCGTTCTGCAGTCGAGCAACGTCCGATCCAATAATAACGTCGACACTCCCATTTGCAAGTGCGTTTTCAACTTCCGCCAGCTCGGTTCCTGAAACAAATGTTCCTTCCTCTTGTAGGATTGTCACGATTTCTAGACCAAAAGCTTCGGCGACATATGCTTCGGCTGGAAAGACCCCTATGGCGCTTATGGAGGTGAGACTGTATGCTTCTTTCTCATTCTCTACAAGAGTCAAGAAAGATTCCAGATCAGAAAGGAACGTATTCAGTTGAAGATTCCAGTAATCTGAATAATCAGGTTCGATTTGCCCCAAGGCTACAGCAGTTGTATTGGCTATTGCAGCGGCATTGCTTGGAAGGAGCCACCAGGCATGTGGATTCAATCCTGCTTCCTCACCTATTCGTGGTATTGGCGACAATTCAGCTCCATAGTCAGAATAGTCTTCGAGAGCATCGCTGTCATGCAATGTTATGTATGGTACATCTGTCTGGGCCTCAAGTTGGGATTCCCAAGGGAAGTGGCCCGTGAATACGAGAAGATCAGCCTGACTGGCAGACTGGACAGCTTCCGTTGGTAGTTGTGATGCGTGTGGTTCAACGCCTTCCGGCAATATTACTGAAATGTCAAGGTATCCACCACCAACTCGTTCCACAATGCCGCCAAGGGGTGCGATTGCAACAGCTATTTTCAAATTGGGTTCTTCTTGGGCGTTAACTACTGGGGGAATGAAAGATACAGCTACAAAAAGAAGCAGCACCACCATCAGGGGATATTCTTGTCTTTTCATCTTGTCATCAAAGCTCCTCTTCTTAGTTAATAAAGAACAGTAATAAGTTTTATAATATGTTATCGGGTACATGCGTAAATTATTAAGGTTTTCGACATGAATATTAATCACTAGAAGAGAGTTACTAGAAGCTAATGTATTATCTCTCTATCTGTCGAGGTGACAATATGCCAATCGTAGCAGTATCAATGCCAAAATCACATCTCCATGTTCTTGAAGACCTACAGAAGCGGGGTGGATTCTCTAATCGGTCCGAGGCGATTCGACATGCTATTCAATCACTCATGTCCGAGCACGAAGATCTTGAACAAGAACAAGGTGAAGTTACCATTGTTCTAACTACCGTGTATTCTTCCAGAGGAAAGGATAACCAATGCAGTCGTGTGCAACACGAGTATAGCCACATGATAAGTTCAATGATGCATTCTCATTCCAATCGTGGTGAATGCGTCGAAGTTATGGTCCTCAAGGGCGATGCCGAAGAAGCTAGAGAATTCATCAAGAGAATCCGTTCTCAGAACCGGGTTGCGCGTGTGCAAATCAGCGTTGTGGGGCGATAGATTCTGACACAGCAAGGACTCTCCAATGCATTATTGCATGCAGAGAATCTGGCCGTGAAATATCCTAATGGTGAGCTTGCGCTTTACGATGTGGATTTTGAAATCGATGCACCATCATTTACTGCTATAATTGGACCCAATGGTTCTGGAAAAAGCACATTGATGAAGACCATTCTTGGATTGCTAGAACCGTTCCGTGGGTCAATCGAGATGTTTGGATTTGATTCTGTAGAAAATAAAGATGAAATTCGAAAGCTCGTGCGATATGTGCCACAGCGCGATCGCATTGAATTTAACGTGCCTATGAAGGTGAAAGATATCGTGCTGATGGGCCGGCTATTAAAGAAATCACCTCCACGATTTGCCTCGAGCAAGGACAAGGAACGGGCACATGAAGCCTTGAAACAGGTAAACATGAATCACCTGTGGGATCATCCGTTTCCCGAATTATCCGGTGGTCAGCGGCAACGGGTACTGGTTGCTCGAGCACTTGCAAGTGAGGGTCCTGTTCTGATGTTGGATGAGCCTTTGGCCGGTACTGACATAGCTAGTCAGGACATGATTGTTGATGCACTAGACCAATACCATCGAGAACACGATGTCAGCGTACTAATGGTGACACACGATCTTAACCCGATTCATACAATGGTAGACGATGTACTTCTCCTCAAGAACACAGTCGTCGGTGTCGGAGAGCCATGTAGCATAATGGACCCAGATCTCATCAAGGAAGTATATGGTCCCTCAGCGAGAATCGTTGAACACTCCGGCCATAGATACTGTGTCACAAAAGACTCGGGGCTTGATAGACATGCTTAATCTTCTTCAGACCATATTACAGAGTCCGTTTCTACAGCGCGCCTTGATTGGTGCCTTTCTCATAGCTGTACTGGCATCTACATCTGGAACTTTCCTGGTATTCCGGGGGTTATCATTCATGACGGCAGGTGTTGCTCATGCGGCACTCGGTGGTGCAGCCCTTGGATTGTTTCTACAGGAGTCGGGGCTTGTTCCTTGGTTTGATCCTATTCTGGGTGCCCTTATGTTTAGCATCTTTGTAGCCATCGTAACGGGATATGCTGGTGAGTCAGGTATTGCACAAAAAATGGAAGTGGCTGTAGGTGTCTCCTTTGCATTATCTATGAGTCTCGCTGTCTTTCTGATGTATTATATTCCTCCAACCAAAGTTCCTCAGATCTGGGGGTATTTGACAGGTGATATCCTTCTCCTTGATAACCTTGACATAATCCTACTTGGAGCAACTACTGTGGTGCTGGTTTTTCTCACAGCGTTGTTCCGACAAGAATTCGTGTATGTTAGTGTTGATATGGAAGGGTCAACTGCCCATGGGCTCAACACCAAGGCATACCACTACCTCATGTTGATTACGGCGGCGTTAGCTATCTCACTTGCGACAAAGGCTGTCGGAGCTATTCTCGTCTATGCTATTGTAGTCGCGCCAGCTGCTGCATCAAATGAAGTTTTCAATTCTGTGCGAGGGGTGATTGTTGCTGTTTTTGGCATTGCCCTGCTTTCTCAACTCGTTGGAATTACTGCTTCATTCACGTTTAGAACTTCTCCGAGTGCAATTGCTGGCATTCTAGCAGCTATGTCTTATCTTGTTGCGGTTCAAATCAAGAAGCTTCGTGATCGAGCAAGAATCGAGGAACGGATAGATGAATCTCGTGCTCCATCTCGTACAAGGACTTCAGAACACAGCCCCAGCACGGAGCCTGCAGACCAATAAAGAGGTTTTTCGGGTTATACAATCGTGACCTTGACGGAACGTTTAAGTGGACAATCTAATCCAATCGAATTCAAGCCGGTGTGAAGAACAGTGAGCCAGGAAATCGATCGTAGTAAGATGATTCGTTCTACAATAATTACCGTTGTCCTTGCTATAATCTTCATCAGTCTTGGACTTCTTTTCTGGGCATGGTCATCTCCAGATGTCGTTGATAATACAATAGTCGGAACCTTGAACGATATCAATCCCTATCTAGTAATTGTCATTGAGATTTTCTTGTCCTTTGGCTTCTATGTTTTCTTGACCGTCACGCTCGTAAATCTCCGCTTGTTCATGACCAAAATTCGTGCAGGATGGCTTGAAATAGTGGGTCCCCTGATTCTAGTAGTTCTCATTGCCTATTTTCTGTTCGAGGTATATGTAGCAGCCGCGAGTTTTGTGTTATGCCTTGGGTTCGTTGTCTATCTCTATCTGCTTCAAGAATAGAGATTCATACGCAGTTTGTCAATCGGCAAGACCAGAAGGTTTATGTGGCTACTTCAGCGTAACCCAATTTGAACAGACCTAATGGCGGAATTGCTAGTAGCTGGCATTATTGACTACTATTACAACCAGCTTCATAGAACTGTCAGGTAATTTGTAGTTCTGAGGTTCTGATTTCTGGCAAATTGCGATTAGGCATACTTGGAGGAATATTTGATGTTTGGAATGTCCCGCAAGGGATATGATAGGTCTACTAGCATATTTAGCCCGGAAGGTCGTATTTTCGCTGCTGAATATGCGAAGAAGGCTGTCGAACAAGGTGCCACATCTATTGGCATACGGTGTGAGGAAGGAGTGGTTCTGTTGGCTGAGAAGAAAGTCATGCCATTACAGGAACCCGACAGCGTCGAGAAGATCTCCAAGATTGATGAGCACATAGGTGTTGCAACTTCTGGCTTCATGGCAGATGCAAGAGCACTGATACAAGAGGCCAGAGTCAAAGCGCAATCCTATTGGTTGACATATGAAGAATCAATACCTGCAGAAGCTCTTGCTGATCATATTTGCGATTTGAAGGCTCAATTCACTCAAGGTGGCGGTGCCAGACCCTATGGGGTTGCAATGATAATTGGTTCCGTTGATGACAATGGAAGCCCGAAACTATTCGTCACCGATCCCGTGGGCACTTATTGGGGCTTTTTTGCCGCCGTCATTGGTAGAGGCAACGCAGAAGCTGGTGAGTATCTGAAGGAGCATTATGACGAGGAATTGAATATTACAGAATCAACGAATCTAGCACTCAATGCTTTGAAAGCTGCTACTCAATCTGATTTGACTGTGGACAACGTCGAAATCGCTCATGTTGGGGTAAGTACTAGCATGTTCAAGAAACTATCAAACGACGAAATTGCCAAGCTACTTGAGCAGAACTCAGAAGCAGCGAAATAATTACTAAGAGGAGTATGGGAGATTGCAGCGAAAGTCAGGTGAAGAATGGTTAGACCTTGATGCAGTAGTTGTTGGATTGAAGAGAGGTCATCTCAACTTCGAAATCTTCGTAGACCCTGATTTGGCATTCAAATTCAGACGTGGTGAGGATGTCCCACTTGAATCCGTGCTGAAATCATATGATCTCTATGAAGATGCTCGCCGAGGAGAACATGCTTCCGATGATTTAGCAGAGGATTTCTTTGGCAGTAGTGACATCTTCGATATTGCCCCAGAGATAATCAAACGTGGCAAGTTCAAGCTTACACATGAACAACGAAAACAACTCAAAGAAGAGAAAACTGAGGAAATCATTGAGAACATATCCAAGAAAGCAATGAATCCCAAGACAGGCCACCCCCACCCTCCTGATCGAATACGACAAGCAATGGAGGAAGCAAAAGTCAACGTGGATCCATTTGTCCGAGTTGAAGAACAGGTACCTCGGATAGTCAAAGCATTGCGTGTTATTATCCCAATCTCCTTTGAAAGCGTCAAGCTTAGAATCATGATTCCAGCTGCGTATGCCGGAAAAGGTTACAATGTTGTTGCAAATACCGGCGTCATCACAGAGGAGTCTTGGGATCGTGATGGGTCTTGGAATGGCCTTGTTGAAATCCCTGCCTCTCAGAGACAGGATTTGTATGACGAATTGAACAAGCTCACAAAGGGCCAAGTCAGAATAGAACTAGTCAGATAGGTCTTGTATCATTGTATCACTCTTACAACACTAATCACATGAATGAACTGAAGCAAATTGAATAGAGGAAATAGATTATGGCAACATTCTTCGAGAATCGCGAAATAGTTGTACCTGGGCAGCTTCTTGCCGAGGGAAGATATAGGTCGTCTTTTGGTACCTATGTGTCAGCAGACGATGAAGTCTTCTCAGCTCTTGTCGGACTGGCTGAGCTGCGTGGGAACACAGTACGAGTCGTGCCTCTTCATGGCGTATATATTCCAAGAGAGGGCGACAGAGTTATCGGTACCATTAATTTTGTTGCCGGTAACAATTGGAAAGTAGACATCGGAGGCCCATATGGTGCCTCGTTGCATGCTAATAACGCACTAAGGAAACCTTACGATGATGATATCTCCAAGTATTATGATGTGGGGGATGTCATTGCCGCAGAGGTTGCAACCTATGATAGAACAACCGGTCCTTACCTATCAATGAAAGGCAGAGGGCTGAGAAAACTCAAGGGTGGAACGATTGTCGAGGTCAGCCCTGCAAAGATTCCACGCGTCATCGGACGAAAAGGTTCTATGATTAACATGATAAAGGGCAAACTCGACATCCAAGCTATGGTTGGCCAGAATGGCCGAATCTGGATTAGAGGTGGAGACCTCGATTCATTGCAAATCGCTAAGAAGGCTTTCAAAATGGTTGCTGACCAATCTCACACCAAAAATCTGACAGATAGAGTCGCTCAGATGATTGATGAAGAATTAGCGAAAATGCATCAGAATGATGAAACAGAAGAAACTGAAGAATCCTCGGCGCCTGAAGATGGCGAAGAGACTGAAGATGAAGAAGAAATGGAGGAAGTGAATGAATAATGAGCCCCGGAGAAGAAAAGCCGGACTATCTTATTAACCCGGAAGGTCTCCGTCTCGACGGAAGACGTCCAGACGAGATGAGACCACTAGAACTGAAAGTGGGCGATGTAATTCGCAACGCTGACGGTTCAGCATCAATTAAACAAGGTAACACGTACATTGTAGCAGCTGTTTATGGACCCCGTGAATTGCATCCACGACATCTTGCTCTACCAGACAGGGCATATCTTCGATGCAACTACCGGATGACCACATTCTCAGTACCTGATAGGAAACGACCAGCTCCATCTAGAAGAGAGCGAGAGATTTCCATGGTTATTCGGAATGCATTGGAGCCAGCACTATTCTTGGAGGAATTTCCTGAAGCTGTCATAGACGTTTACATCTATGTGCTCCAAGCTGATGGCGGTACTCGATGTGCTTCAATCAATGCTGCATCATTGGCATTGGCTGATGCAGGAGTTCCAATGAGAAGCCTAGTGCCATCAATAGCCGTTGGTAAGGCTGATGATACTTTGTTAGTTGACTTGGGTGATATGGAGGACAAGTATGGCGGTGGAGATGTTCCAATGGCCATCATTCCGCATACAGAATCGATTACCCTTCTCCAACAAGATGGATCCTTTACCCGTGAAGAATTGTTGGAAGCCATGCGGATGGGCATAAACGCCTGCAAGGTACTCCATGAACGTCAGAAGGATGCGATAAAACGCGCATACGTTAGAGAAGCTGGCGAGGATGATGATGAATACGAGGACGACCTCGAGGCTGACCTCGGGGAAGCAGCAATTCCAGGGGAGGACTAGAAATGGGAGATTTTAGTAGTGAAATTATAAGCCAAGTTGATAGAGGCTGGATATCGAAATTATTGGACAGTGGCAAACGAGTAGATGGACGGAAATTCGACGAGTACCGCCCAATCGAGATTGAACTTGACCCAGTAGCCGAGAAGGCAGAAGGTTCAGCAATTGTTCGTATGGGTAACACTACGGTGATTGCTGGAGTGAAGGTAATACTCGGTGAGCCCTATCCAGATAGGCCCACTGATGGTGTGACAATCGTTACTGCTGAGATGACCCCCGTAGCTTCTCCCATGTTCGAGCCCGGCCCTCCGCGCGAAGATGCGATTGAACTAGCACGTGTTGTTGATCGGGGAGTTCGTGAAAGCGAAACTGTTGACGCGTCTGAACTCTGTATTGAACCTGGCAAGAAGGTGTACATGGTCTTTTGTGATGTATACCCACTGGAATATGATGGCAATCTCTTTGATTCTTCATCCCTTGCAGTGAATGCTGCCTTAAAGAGAGCAGAGTATGATGAGTACGCGTGGGAGGACGGAAAAGCTGTCAAAACTGGTGAGAAGAAGAAATTACCATTGAAGAACATGGCTCTTGAGCTGACTGTATCGAATATTGGGCCACACATGGTCATAGATCCCACACTCAAAGAAGAATTCGTGCAGGATTCACGACTCACCATGGCAATTGACAAGGATGACAATTTTGCAGCCATACAGAAGGGCGGTGGTATTGGTCCCATTACGCTGGATCAGGTTGATCGCGCTATGGGTATGGCTTTGGATCGCGTTGAGGATCTGCGCGATATATTGGACGAAGCCCTTGAAGAAGGCGAATAGAATAATTGAGGTGAGCCGTATTGTTTTACAACAGGCGGCTCGCTCTTCACGGTTAACCTATCGATAGGCTAATAAGTGGAGAAAAGGGGCGAAAAACAGACTCCTGTCGCCCCCAGTGAGCATAATGAATTGGAGTCATATTTGATACATAGGAGACCACTGAGAATGGCAAGACGCACAAAGAAAGTCGGTTCAACTGGTAGACTTGGCGCACGATATGGTGCTAGACTTCGGCGAACAGTTTATGAAATAGAGGCCAGAAGAGCGGAACCTCATCGTTGCCCATCATGTGCTACTCGTGCATTGAAGCGAAAAGCAGCTGGGCTCTGGGAATGTCGAAAATGCGGTCTCACATTTGCAGGTGGCGCCTATGTTCCATTTACTGACGCTGGCAAAGCTGCACAGCGTGCTATTGCTCAGCGTGTAAGCGGTGATTTCTTGGCATTGAAAGAAGAAGGCGAAGAGGAACTTGACTTCTTGCCTAATGTTGAGAGCGAGGAGATGGCGGCTATGGAAGAAGCTATTGCGGCCAGTATTGAAGAAACTCCCGCTGCGGTTGAACCCACCCCTCTTCGAATTGAAGAAGAATCAGTGGGAGAAGCCGAAGAGGCCAAGGCCGAAGAAGAAGAAGAAGAAGAGGAAGAAGTCATTCCAGAGGTTGGCGAGCTGTAGATTGTGTAGCTAAGTGACCTAACTTGACATCCCTCCTAATTACCACATCTCGTAGAACCTGCAATCGTGTACGCAGTTTCATAAGTGATTTAGAAGTTGCTTTTCCTGATAGCACTCGGTTCAATCGGGGCAGTATGAATCTGGCAGAGCTAGCAGGCCGTATCAGGGCTTCTGGAGCAAATGCAGCACTTGTTGTAACTACATACAAGGGGAATCCAGGTGAAATTCATGTTTATGATTCTGATGGGAACCGAACTCACAATATCCGAATTGATGGTGTGGTTCTCCGTAGAGATGTTGCTCCTTCATACAAAGCCAGAATCGAAACCATTCATGAGCTTAGAATAAAGGAGGACTCTTCTCACCAAACCTGTTCTCTAGCTGACCTTGTCGCTACTTGGATTGATCGCGATATTACAGAAGCAGATTCAGCTTTGCCTGTGGGTTCATCTGCGAAGGGCGAGGTAATCTTTTGGTTTGAGGACCTTCCTGGTGGCCAAACACTCTGGACTCTCCATGACGCGGCGAGCGGGATTGAGGTTGGTCCTAGAATCCGCATAGACAAGATTAAGACCTGAATCCGTTTCCTATACTCTAAGGCACAATGCTCTTCTTTGGATATCTACTAGATACTATCGGTGGCTTGTCATGAAGTCTGAAGTCTCTGGCGTTGATGCGGTTTTTACCATGGACTTTGATACCCCAAAGCTTGCTCAGACAATAGCAAAAGCCCTTGAACCGGAGACTCGTTCTATTGAATCAGAGCGAGCAGAAACGGAGGTCACTGTGCATGGTTCAACACTACGGATACACGTTTCTGCTGATGATGTTACATCCCTGCGTGCAGCCATGAATTCATTTTTGTCTTGGGTTTCGAGTTGTACAAAATCGATGGATCTTGTTTTGCCTGACGGTTCGCCACGGTAATACGGCTTGGTATCCATGCCAAAATCCTTAAGTTCCTACAAAGGTGCCGCACATTGAATACCCCCTAGTTGTACTTAGGGAGCGAGATTATTATGGCTCAAACACTCCCCCCAGCATTGGAAGATAAGCTCCGAAAATTCGAGAATATGCGTAAGAACCATGAACGTCTACAGATGATGGTTCAACAGCTTCAATCTCAGCTTAACGAGACCGAAGCAACACTTGATGAACTGGAAGATCAGCCTGATGATACTGTTACGTATAAGAGCGTTGGTCAAGTGATGTTCCGTGTGGACAAACCTGAGCTTGTGGAAGAGCTGTCAGATAAGCAAGAAACGCTTACGATGAAGCTCAAATCGACAAAGAAACAGCGCGATACCCTCCAGAAAAAGCTTCAGTCCGAACAAGAAGAGATTCAGCTCGAGCTTGGGAAACACAATCTCCAGTTGCAGTGAGCGACATGAATGCAGTTCTCCGCATCGGTCTGCCTGAGCTCACAGCAGAGGACATAGCTAGCCTCGCAGAGCTTTGCGAAGAACACATTACAGGGTACATTTTCGAGAAGTTAGGTAGCAAGAGCATCGAAGAGATGACTGTTACCTGTATTCTTGAGATGGATGATGATGGTTTGCAGCTAGATGTTCAGATAGACATCGAGCAGAAATTCGAGACGGGACATGATTTGGATGCTCTCTTGGATGAAGCAACCCAAAACGGGGTAAAATGGCTGGAAAAACAGTTGATGGAGATGAAAGATGAGTGAACATAAAACCGCTGCTAGAAGATGCAGACTCAATTCTTGTCATAGGCCATCAGAACGCGGATCCTGACGCTGTTGCATCAGTCATTGCTTTTAGTGAACTCTATCGAACTGTAAACCCTGCTGGAGCCTCTGTTCTGGCTTGTACTGACATCAGCCGGCTATCACAACAGGTTCTCGATACATTTGCCCCTGACATCAAAATTGTCAAAGAGCCTGACCTCGAACCGGCCCTCGTTGTACTTGTTGATACAAACAGTCGAGAACAAGTTGGTGGTAAGCTCAAGAACTACTTGAACAACCCCTCACAAACGCTTGTCATTGACCACCACGAACCGAATCCAGAAATTGAGGAACTGGCATCGCATGTCATTCAGGAACCAGATTGCTCTTCGACTTGTGAGCTGCTTCTTAGTATATTCAATGATATGGGACTTCAACCCTCGAAAACAGCAGCTAATCTTCTTCTTACAGGCCTCCTTTTTGATACACGGCGTTTCTTCTACACCGACAAAAAGACCCTCTTGGCAGCCACTGATTTGATAGAAGCAGGTGCTGACTACGAATCATGTGTGACCTCTCTTATCATACGGCCAGAACGGTCTGAACGGATTGCACGATTGAAGGCAGCTCAGCGCACAAAAATCCACAAAATAGATGAATGGATTGTCGTTACGTCTGTGATAGGTGCGTTTGAGGCAAGTTCTTGTCGGGGCTTGATTAGTCTTGGTGCAGATGTAGCCATTGCAGGTGGCCAACAGGGAGAAGATTCCGTAAGATTGAGTTCAAGGTCAACAAAGGATTTCTATAATGAAACCGGTATCAATCTTGGCAGTGATGTCATGGAACCTGTGGGTGAAATCATTGGCGGAAAAGGTGGTGGACACCCCAATGCCGCAGGAGCAAATGGAAAAGGAAACCTCAAGAAGGCGCTAAATAAGTCGGTAGAACTAATTAAGAAGGCAATACATGCCAGGTAGAACAACGGGAAGAGGACTGTTCCGAATGCCGATCATAGAGTTTGCTGACTTCAGCTTCAGATACTTGGGTTCAGAGGCTCTGGCATTGCGTAGAGTTTCTCTCAGTATTGAGGAAGGAGAATACGTCCTTGTTTCTGGTCCTTCAGGATGTGGAAAAACGACATTTTGCAGAGCAATAAACGGTCTTGTTCCGCATTTTCATCGTGGATATTTATCAGGAGACGTCTTTATTGCATCTGAAAATACGAAGGAAACTTCCGTAGCCGACCTTGCAAGAACTGCGGGAATGGTGTTTCAAAACCCTAGCAATCAGTTAGTGACCTTGAACGTTGAAAAAGAATTGGCTTTTGGACCGGAGAACCTGGGTATTCCCCCTCCTGAGATTCGAAAGAAAGTTGATGAGATGATTGCTCTTCTTGACCTTGAACATCTACGTGAAAAACACCCACATGAGATGTCAGGTGGCGAACAGCAAGCTGTAGCATTAGCTGCAACACTTGCTCTGGAACCCGATATACTCATTGCTGATGAACCTACTTCTAATCTGGATCCGAGAAGTGCAGAACGTATTCTTGGCATAATCTCATCGCTAAACGAGAAAGGCATGACAGTTGTCTTGGTAGAGCATCGATTGGATCTCGTTTCAAATGATGCAACTAGGCTGCTTCTCATGAAAGATGGTGAGGTTGTTGCAGATGGCTCCCCACGAGAGGTACTTGTGTCTGAAATCTGCGAAGAGATTGGTGTTGGGATTCCGAAGGTTGTCCAAGTCTACAAGAATCTACGAAATCATGGAATCGATTTAGGTAGAGTACCCCTGAGTGGAGATGAGTTGGCACAATTGGCAAAGGAGGCACATGTTCCATGATACTGTTGGATGATGTATATTATGCCTATGACGGCATCTACACAGCTCTAAAGGGTATATCTCTTGAGATAGACGCGGGAGAACGTGTTGCCATAATGGGAGAAAACGGGGCTGGTAAGACAACTCTGCTTAAACACCTGAATGGTTTGCTTCGTCCACAGAAAGGAAATGTGTATTTGAATGGTGAGAGCACGTCCAAGAAATCCGTAGCCGAACTATCAAAGAAAGTTGGTTTGGTGTGGCAGAATCCAGACCTCCAGCTCTTTCTGAACAGTGTTGAGAAGGAGGTCCTGTTTGGGTTGAAGAATATGGGTTTGGATGAGACAGAATCTCACGCCCGCTGCGATGCGACATTGGAACAGCTATACTTGACACATCTCCGTGAACGTTCGCCATTTTCACTGTCGGGCGGTGAGCGAAAGCGGGTGGCACTAGCATCAATTCTAGCAATTGAACCTCAGATTCTTGCTCTTGATGAACCCACAATTGGACAGGACGCGCGGCAGAAAGAGAGACTGGCCAAGCTGATTATCGGCTTGAATAACAAAGGCAAGACAGTCATCGTAGTGACCCATGATACCGAATTCGTTATCGAGTATTTCCCCCGAACCATTGCAATGGCGGACGGCAGAATCATTGCGGATGGCTCCACCAGTTCTGTATTGAGCAACTCTAAGGTTTTGGAACACTGTTCACTTACTCCTCCTGAGATGACTAAAGCCGCCAACGCTTTGAACTCAATATTCGATGAAGTTCCTAGTCGTCTAACTCAAGTTCCTGAGGTTGAAGGGGCATTGCTGAGATTATTGGGAGGTGTCTGAATTGGCTTCGATGCTAGATATTTTCCAATACACGAAGAAAGACACTCCTGTCCACAGACTTGATCCCCGATCCAAAATGATTCTCTCCATTTGTCTTTCTGCAATATCTCTCATGTTCCTCAACATTCTCCCTCTTCTAATACTCATTATTGCATTATTGCCCATCATTGCTGCGGCTAAATCGTTCAGAAGATGGGGCAGAAGTATGCGTGGTCTCATGGTGCTTGTGCTATTCATTGTTGTATTCAACACACTCCTTTCAGCGGTGGACAATCCTTTCTCTCGTTCACTCGCTTTAGCCGTTAGACTTGTTGCTCTGATGACTTCCTTCTCTGTGTTTTTTCTAACTGTACATCCTGACGAGCTATCTCAGGCGCTCATTCAGATGCATGTGAAATTCGAGTTTGCTTTCGCTATGAGTATGGCAATGCGATACGTTCCAACGCTTACACAGGAAGCCTATGCCATAATGGACGCTCAGAGGGCTAGAGGTGTTGAACTTGACAAAGGAAACATCATTACTCGGATTAAAAACATCGTACCGATAATTGTCCCCCTCATTATCGTATCCATCAGAAGAGCTCTTTCAATAGCCGAGAGTATGGAATCTAGAGCCTTTGGGGCATCCGAGAACCGTACATACTTGGAGCATCTGGCTTTCGATGCTCGAGATTGGGCTGTTTCAGTCCTTTCTCTTTTCCTTTTAGTTACTGCCCTATACTTCAGATTTGTTGCTGGTTTGCCAGAGTGGTTGCTCTGGGCTCTCCCATTCTGATTATCTGCTAAGCGGAGGATGCTAGATGGTGTACCAAAGTCTATTACTCCTCTGTCCTCATTCTCTTCCGAGTTGGATTGCTTGATTTCAGAAGGAAGAATAACGCGCCTCAACGATATGGATCTCAATTCCGGGAAGTATGTTCTTTACTGGATGCAGCGGTCTCAACGTTCCTCGAATAATCATGCGCTAGAATACGCTATTCATAAGGCAAACTCGCTTGAAGTTCCACTAGTGGTTTACTTCGGTCTCACCCCTGATTATCCTGAAGGGAATATTCGGCATTACCACTTCATGCTCGAAGGTTTACAGGAAACACAACAAAACCTCAGATCTAGGGGCATTGATATGATTGTGCGAATTGAGCCGCCCTTTGTAGGAGTCGTGGCAATGGCTGAAGAATCTCGTATGCTTGTAACTGATTGTGGATACCTGAGACATCATAGGCGTTGGCGCCAACAGGTATCCTCACGAATCAAGTGTCCCATGATTCAAGTGGAGACGGATGCAGTAGTTCCAGTGCGAGTCACTTCGCCAAAGGAGGAATACGCAGCTCGTACTATTCGACCGAAGATTCACAAGCATCTGGATGAATACTTGATGCCTGTTGAAGAAACCAAAATCAATTCCGAGATTTATACGCCTGATATCTCTTCAGTAGATTTAGACAACTTGAACTCTATTGAATCCCGCTTGAATGTTGACGAATCAGTTGATATCTGTAGAGACTTAAGAGGAGGCACCAAACGAGCAAAGGCACGGCTTCAGGATTTCATCAGGACCAAGCTTGATGACTACGATGAACTACGTAACGATCCGTCGAAAGACTACTTGTCAAACATGAGTCCATATCTCCATTTTGGGCAAATCTCACCTCTATACATCGCGTTGAGGATAACTGAATCTGGTCGCACAGGAACTGATAGCTATCTGGAAGAGCTAATTGTCCGTCGTGAACTCACTCTCAATTTCTGCTTCTATAATCAGGAATACGATTCGTTGAATTGCCTTCCTGACTGGGCAAGGACCACACTTCACAAACATCGTGACGATTCCCGTGAATACGTTTACACAATGAATGAGTTTGAGCATGCTGAAACACATGATGACTACTGGAATGCTGCCCAACAGGACATGGTTGATACTGGCAAAATGCACGGGTACATGCGTATGTATTGGTCAAAGAAAATTCTCGAGTGGACTGAGAACCCAGAGGCAGCCCATGCTATTGCGCTTTCATTGAATAACAAATATGAGCTGGATGGACGGGATCCAAATGGCTTCACAGGAGTTGCATGGTGCTTTGGCAAGCATGACCGTGCTTGGAAAGAGCGACCTATATACGGCAAGGTCAGGTATATGAGCGCCAATGGACTAGAACGGAAATTCGACATTGAGCAGTATGTTCATCAGCATGTTTGAACTTGGTTACTAGAACCATCATCTAACTGCTAAACTATATCGCCATACTATTTATGAACCAAAAAGCTATACCATATGCAGGGCAGAATGGAATGTTGGTGATTGTTCATGATTGATTTGCTGGACAAGATTCCGATGAGGTCGCAGTACACTGTGGAACAGTTCTTGGAGGACTTGAAAAAAGTTGAACCGACACCAGGTACTGTCCATAGAATTGGTGCTGAACTCATATACTACGAATGGACATGCTGCAAGAGAGTTCGGGGAGAGGATGACTCGCTTACAAAGGAATTCAATGAACTCCTTGACTTCTTCGAAGAAGGGTATGAGGAGAAGCTCATTAAAGGCGAATTGACCGAAAATGAAGAGACCCCTACATCGGTCATTGACAATCTCATCGATCAGCTATCATCAGAACTAGCAAACACGACAATTGGACGATCTGCCGATTACATCTACGACTTGCTTGTAGCCACGCACGAGGCTCGTCAGGATGAACTTGAAGAGTACTCCAAACTTGAAGAAGTTGTTAGGAACGAAGTTGAGGAACATCCCGAAGATCCTGATGCCTGGAATGAGTTGCGCCTTGTTCTTTGGGTTCTGGGTAAATATGATTCTGCCAAAAAAGCCATGAAGAACGCCCGTAAACTTGGCTGGGACGCAGAGACATCAGAAATTGTTGCCCTATAGTTGTATGTAAAGAGGCTCTGACCTAACCAATCATAGGATATGTTATCCTAAGAATCTATTTGGTTCTACGACTCAACAGTTGATATCTGGCAAGTCGTGCAGAAAAGCTTGAAACTCCAAATCACGACCTTCTGGATCCTTAGCGAACCACTGGTAGATTCTGTATTTCTGGTTCTTTTGTGGCTCTGTTTCCGCGATGTCTCTCAGCTTCTCATACATATCATCTACTTTTTCTGTTGTATCATAGTAGAACGTTATCATACCCTCGGTTTCTGCCTTTTCCCGCTGACAGAAACCCAATAGGAGATTATCATAACTGAGAATGGTGCAACCAGGCTGCTCGAGCCAGATATTCATGCCAATGCGTTCTTCGTAGAATTCCTCTATTTCGCTAAGCCGTTCTGTTCGGAAGAAGACAATACCGCCCATATCATACTCTCCTTATTCATTGAGCTCCTTTTGTACGAGCTTCTCGACCAGCCCTTCTTCCGGTACATAGGGTATTGTAATTTGCCCCGCCCCGGCTGAAGATTTGTTCCAGTCAATTGCAGTTTCAATTGCATGTGGGTTACGTGCCCAAGCTCTGCGGGCGATGCCGCCCGTAACGTCCCAGTCTATTGCAGATTGTATGATTTTGTCTACTCTCTCACTACCATCGAGCACTAGACCGAAGCCTCCGTTGATTGCCTTTCCTGTACCAACCCCTCCCCCATTTGAGAGCACACACATTGTCATACCTCTAGCTGCGTTTCCTGCCCAGCTTTGGTGTGCCATGTCACTGGTAATCCTACTTCCATCGTAGATATTTGATGTCTCTCTGAATGGAGAGTCTGTGGCGCCTGTATCATGATGATCACGGCCGAGCATAACTGGTCCTATCTCGCCCTTTCTAACCAGCTCATTGAATTTTAGTGCGATTTCTTGGCGTCCTTCACCATCGGCATACAGGATTCGGGCTTGGGATCCAACAACTAGGTCATTATCATCAGCGTCCCGTATCCAGATGTAATTATCACGGTCTTGTCCTCTGCGTTCTGGGTCAATACAGGACATTGCCGCTTTATCCGTCTTGAGAAGGTCTTCGTGCTTCTCGCTGAGACAAACCCACCGGAAAGGCCCATAGCCATAATCAAAGCATACTGGACCCATGATATCTTCAACATAAGATGGGAAGATGAAACCTTCACTGGTATCTTGGCTATTCTTGGCAATTTCTTTGACGCCCGCATCAAAAACTGCCTTCATGAAACTGTTCCCATAATCCCAGAAGTGAGTGCCACGCTCGGTCATCGTTTTTATGTATTCGAACTGTTTTCTAAGCGACTCGTCAACTAACTCCTTGAACTTGCTACGATTGTTCTTGAGGAGTTTTCTTCCTTCATCAAAAGATAATCCTTCCGGAGTATATCCGCCCTCATACACCGCATGACAAGAAGTTTGATCTGAAGCCAATTCCACGTTGATACCGTTTTCGACTACATATCTCCACAAATCAACAATATTGCCGTAGTATCCAATTGATATCGCTTCTTTCTTCTTGCGATACTCCTCAACCCAGCTGAATACTTCATCTAGGTCATCAGACCACTTGGATAACCAGCCTTGCTCGCTGCGGGTCTCAATTCTGCTCTTGTCGACTTCCGCGATGACACCGATACCCCCAGCTATCTCTACTGCCTTCGCCTGAGCACCGCTCATACCACCAAGGCCAGACGAAATATACAATTTACCGGCCAAATCTTGATCCTCTGGGACTCCAAGATACATTCGCCCTGCATTGAGAAGGGTGATGTATGTACCATGGACTATCCCCTGCGGTCCTATGTACATCCAACCTCCAGCTGTCATCTGACCGTAATTCGCCACACCCATTTCAGTAGCCCAATGGAAGTCCTCGGGTGTATCAAACATGCCAACCATGAGACCATTAGTCAGAATTGCTCGTGGGGCGTTCCGATGTGAAGGGAAAAGACCGACTGGATGTCCCGAACTGACTACAAGTGTCTGCTCCTCAGTCATGTTCTCTAGGTATTTTTTGATAAGCCGGTACTGCAGCCAATTCTGGCACACCTGTCCAGATTCCCCGTAAGTAACAAGCTCGTAGGGATATAGGGCCACATCGAAATCCAGATTATTGTCGATCATCACTTGGATTGCACGAGCTTCAAGGATACCCTTGTATTCTTCTACTGGTTTTGCCTTTATCTCACCTGGTGGTCTGTATCGATAGGCATAGATTCTCCCACGAGTCCGTAGTTCCTCAAGGAACTCTGGAGCAAGTGTTTCATGTAGACTATCAGGCACATATCGTAGAGCATTCTTCAAGGCAGTGACTGTATCTTTGTACTTGAGATCATATCCTCGATTAGGGGCCCGTCGAATATGGGGATCAAAATCTGGGTATTCTGGAAGGTCATCTGACAACTTAATCTTCATCGCATCTGAGCCATCAAATTGCAAAGGCTTCACCTTTCCGTTTGGTACTCATCGTTCAACCGTCATAAAGGCTCTGTTCTGAATTTTCAGAAAAAACATTTTGTTACACGTGTTCTAATACCAAGAACTCTCGCTATTCTGTCGGGCTTTAACAATAGTTAAAAACACACCTCTCCAACTATAGACTGATATAACTATGTTATTGAACAGACAATTGACGTACATATTCTTCTTACTCTTCTTATTCAGCCCAGTTTTCATATCAAACAACGTAGCTACTCCAGTGGAACCGTCCAACGAACAACTGGATCTCGAGCTGGAGCTGGCATTTCCCAATCTCTCATTTCAACAGCCACTAGGATTGGTACATGCCAATGACGGAACAAATCGGCTATTTGTTGTTGAGAAGCGAGGCGTAATCTACGTCTTTGAGAACTCTCCCACTACACAATCCGCCGAAATCTTTCTGGATATATCCGCCCGTGTGAGAGACGATGGCTATGAAGAGGGTCTTCTTGGCCTTGCTTTCCATCCCGACTATGAGAGCAACGGGTATTTCTACGTTGATTACACAGCTTCGAATCCCCGACGAACCGTTGTTTCACGGTTTTCCGTAAGCCCAGCAGACGAGAATTCAGCTGACTCTACCTCTGAACAGGTGATACTTGAAGTTGAACAACCGTATTCAAACCATAACGGAGGTCAGCTTGCATTTGGTCCAGATGGCCTGCTCTACATAGCTTTGGGTGATGGGGGAGACGCTGGTGATCCACATGAACATGGGCAGAACAAGTCCACCCTGCTTGGATCTATCCTACGAATCTCTGTTGATGAGACTTCTGACGGCAAGAACTATGCAATCCCTGAGGATAACCCGTTTGCTGGAAGCTCCACCGAGGGGGCTGATGAAATCTTCGCCTATGGCTTCCGCAATCCTTGGCGTTTCAGCTGGGACTATGATACAGAGAGTCTATGGGCTGGAGATGTCGGACAGAGCAGTGTTGAGGAAATAGACATTGTTGAAAATGGTAAGAACTATGGTTGGAATATCAAGGAGGGTGACAGCTGTTACAGTCCCCCTAGTGGCTGTTCTGATGAGGGTCTTACTGACCCTGTATGGACGTACGGCCATGATGTGGGAGTTTCAATAACTGGTGGTTTCGTATATAGAGGAAACCGAATACCAGAGCTATCTGGAAAATACATCTATGGGGATTTTGGCACGGGAAAGATTTGGTCGCTAGAGTACAATGATACAAGTTCCTCGAATAACACAGAGATAGCAGATACGACGTTCTCCATATCATCCTTTGGTGTAGACGCTGACGAAAACCTCTACATTGTAGATTTCGGAGGCCAAATCTACCAGTTTACCTCTACTACTACTACCACTACTACCGAGCCCACTACCACACCAACTACAACCCCACCTTTCCCAAGTGAACTGCAAATCTATGTCATAACAGCGGGCCTAGGTATCGTGGTACTAGCCGGTATTGCCTATTGGTACTACCGTGTACGCTAAAGATAATGTGTGGCTAATGAAATTGCCACAGATCGCTACGAGAGTGGCTCTGCCGTTCTCGTTTCGGTCTCCATATCTGAAGATTGTTCTGTTTCCAAAGCATAATTAGGATAATCCGCACAATAATAGATGAACCCAGTAACGAGGCGATGATCTATAATGGTTCTTTTTTGGATTATAGCAAGTTGCTTTGCAATGAGTTTGATTGCATGGGTTGGCCTACTTACCTTGTCAATCAGAGAAGAGTTACTACAGAAGATTCTTCTCCCTCTCGTGGCGTTTTCAGCTGGTTCATTGCTGGGCGGGGCATTTCTACATCTCATCCCCGAAACCGTAAAGGAAACCGGTGGATCTATTGATATCTTCGTCTGGCTCCTTGTCGGTTTTTCTATCTTCTTCCTCCTAGAACAAATTCTCGAATGGCACCACTGTCATCGCATCCCATCAAATCACAAGAAGCCGGTAAGCTATCTGATTTTGGTTGCTGACGGTCTACACAATCTGATAGGTGGGTTAGCTATAGCTGGTTCTTTCTTGGTCAGCATCCCAATAGGCATAGTTACATGGATTGCCGCAGCGGCCCACGAAATTCCACAGGAATTAGGCGATTTCGGAATACTCTTGCATAGTGGCTGGGACAAGATGAAGGCTCTCACGTTCAATTTCTTCTCCGCATTGACTATCATGATTGGAGGATTGATTACCTACTTTGCGTCAGCGAGCTTACCAACAACATTCCTCTTACCGTTCGCAGCGGGCAATTTCATCTACATCGCATCATCCGACTTGATACCTGAAGTTAAACATGGCGAGAGTATCTCCAAAGGCATAGGGTATTTCCTCTGCTTTGTTGCTGGGAATGTACTAATACTCGCAGTTAGAATCATATTCGCACTGTAATCAATGACTACCCTTTACGGAAATCTATCGAAGAAATATCCAAGAATACATCATCTATGTTGCTTTCTTCATCTGTAATTGCCAGTAGTGGCGGGGGTTCTTCCTCATCAATGCCTGGCGTGTATTCAAAGATACTACTGAGCCTCTTGTGGACTATAGTGAACAATTTTGTTAAAGGTAATTCCATTGGACAAGCATCCTGACATTGACCGCAGTTGACACACGAATCAGCAACATGCGAGAGCCGTGTAAGTGGAAACAGGGCATTTGGTGGTATTACCCCTTTCTTCAAAACGTCTCTATTTGCCTCTAGAATACAATTATCACAGTAGCAGATTGGACATGCATCTCTACAACCAAAACATTTCACGCATTTTCCAAACTCCTCCATCCAATAGTTAAATCTCTCTTGTTGACTCAGTTCCTCTAGTGGTTTCAGGTCATGCTCAATCCATTGTTGCGAATTCTGAATTTCTGTCTGATTCTTCTTCTCACGCAGTTCAATGCTCTCTCGATCAGGAGATTCAATCTGAATGAAGCCGCCCTCTACTGCTTCGTGAATCAATGTTTTCCCTTTCTCGGAACATGCTTCAACGAATGTCCAGTCGCCTCCTACATTCTCGGTTCCCCATTTTCCACAGGCCAAGTCAGCCATGGTTGGGATATTGAATTCACATCTTCTGCAGTTCTCTCGACGACCGTAACCTTTGCTTTCAAGCTCTGAGAGTGGCCTAGAAATCTTGGTTCCATCTTCAAGAGTGATGGTCAGCGTCTCATCATCAATATCTTCCATGACGACTTCACTTGGTCTAACTTCAAACTCCTTTCTGAGCATTTCTTTGGCTACAGTTGGTGAAAGAGAACCTGTACAATTCAATCCCACAAGATATAGTTCATCCAGTTCAATTTGATTTCTTTTCTGTAACTCTATGATTGCCCTAATGTCACACGGCTTGCCAACTACCGCTAGGTTTCTGACAGAACATTCATCAAGATATGTGTTGATAAAACGGGCAATATTCGGTGTGGAACAATGAAGCGAGCCGGAGGTATTACTCAACTCTGCTGATTCTGTAATTAGAACAGGAACCCCTGAATATCTATCTCCGTTCATGGCCTTTACCGCAACTACGCCATCGACTCTCTCTGTGTCTAATACGAATTTAAGAACAGAAGTGACAGCACCACCATGTTCCCCACTTTCTGCTATTCTGATGTCTGAAGAACACACTAAATACATATTATCGCTCATTTTATCCCCTCGATTTTTGCTGCCGAGACTTTGTACTCGGGCATACCACAAGCTGGATCCACAACAGAGTTAGTCAATTCATTGGCATTTGATTCACTGAAATGAATGGGAACAAAAAGCATGCCATTCGGTACCGAGTCGGTTACTTGTGCCACTGCCGTTATGCTGCCTCTTCTAGTACTCACAAGAAGCTCATCTTTGTCTCTGATTCCTTCCAAATTAGCATCTTTTGGGTTGATTTGACAAAAGCATCTCGGAACCTCGGTATCAAGCTTTGGCGTTCTTCGACTCATTGTACCGGTATGATAATGGAAGATGCTTCTGCCGGTCGTCAGGACATATGGGTAGTCATTATCCGGTGTCTCGGCAGGAGAGTTGGAATCTACTGCTTGAAGATGGCCCAACCCGTCTGGAGTATTGAACTTCTCTGTGAAGAAGGTTGATGTCCCTGGATGATTTTCATTTGGGCATGGCCATTGAATACCTCCAATTGTTTCATCAAGCCTGTCATATGTTATCCCACTGTATGATGGAACGCATTCCCGTATCTCCTCGAAAATCTCCTCTGAAGAGGAGAACCTGAATTTCTGACCATAGCCCATCCTTTCTGCAACTTGGCAAACAATCCACCAATCTGGTTTCGCTTCACCTGGCGGATTAACTATTTTGTTAATCTTCTGTACCCGTCTGTCAATATAGGCATGGACTCCCTGCCTTTCCACCCACGTTGCTGCTGGCAAGACGATATCTGCTAACTCAGCAGTCTCATTGAGAAAGATATCTTGGACGATGAGCAAGTCCTTCTCCTGTAGAGCCTTCCTTACTGCGTTAGCATCCGGGGCCGCCATTACTGGATTAGTTCCTATCACCCATAGCCAATTGGTTTCTTGGAGCATTTTGGTGTAAGGCAATCCAGGTTTGGAAGGCAAATCGGCTACCTCCCATAACTTCTCGAATACCTCATGTGCTCCCGTTCCTACTTTCTTGAAGCCAGGATAAAACACATTGAGACAGCCCATATCTCCGGTACCTTCACCATTGATTTGCCCCCGAGTGGGACATACTCCAGCCCCTGGTCTACCATACTGCCCTGTTAACAAGGCAAGCGTAGCAATGGTTTTGACATTGTCCGAACCTGAGGTATGTTGATTGAGTCCCTGATTGTACAGTATAGTACAAATATCCGACTCCGCTATCCATCTCGCCGCCTGCTGCATTCTTTCCAAGGGTAAACCAGTTTTCGTTTCCACATCATCAAATTGCAGCGAAGATAATTGGGTCCTTAACCTATCTATCCCCTCTGTTCTCGAAACGATGAATTCTTTGTCCTCAAGATTCTCATCAAGAATCGTTTTGAGCATAGTATTGAGTACGGCAATATCTGTGCCCGGTTTGTGCTGGAGATGCAGATCTGCTAAATCTCTTGCACTAACCGATTTTCTTGGGTCCAATACGATGACTTTTGCTCCTTTCTTCTTCGCTCGCAGAATCCTTCTTGTTATCATTGGGAACGTTTCTTTTGGATTGATTCCAGCTAGGAAAATGCAATCAGCCTTGTCGATGTCCAGTTCTGATATCGGCATGACACCAGATCCAACTGTTGGACCCAAACCTGCTGCACTAGGTGAATGGCACAAACGACCGCAATACTCGATATTGTTCGTTCCCATCACAACTCGAGCAAATTTCTGCAATACATATGCATCTTCATTAGTGTTCTTACCAGAAGCCAACATACCAAAATCGTCAGACTTGGCCTCTCCTAGTTTGCTGGCTATATGGTCAAGAGCTTCATCCCATGTGCCCTCCTCCAATCTGCCATTCCTTCTTATCAGTGGAGTAGTCAGTCTATCTTCAGCATACAAGAATTGGTAAGCATTCATTCCCTTGGGACAGTGTGTCCCTTCGTTTACAGGGTGTTCCTTCCAAGGTTCTTGCCCAATGATTTTTCCGTTCTTAACCACCAGATACAGTCCACAGCCACAGCTACAATATGGGCAAATCGTTGCCTCATATTTGAGCATCTAGGGACCTCCATTGAGGGAATTTGGCCCAATCTTTTGGATTCGTGCAGCGAAATCGTCAACAATCTCTCCGAATCTTCCACCTTCTGAGGCGGATATCCATTCCAAGCGGACTCTATCAGCCGGTATTCCCACCGTTTCTATAACTTCTTTGAGTATCATCATCCTTCTTCTTGCATAGAGGTTTCCCACCTTGTAGTGACAATCCCCCGGATGACACCCTGCAACTAGCACACCATCTGCTCCACTGAGCAAAGCGTGAATCACAAAGACGGGATCCACTCTCCCTGAACAGTTGACTCTGACATTGTGTACAGTTGGAGAGTATTGCACACGACTTGTACCGGCTAAATCCGCACCTGCATAACTGCACCAGTTACAGAGATATGCTACTATTCTTGGCTCGAAGTCAGTTTCATGCTCCATCTTAGTCCCTCTATTTTTCGAATAAGCGTCTTATCCCGTTTTCCATCAGGGGGAACTGGGAATGCTACAACGTTAGGTTGGTATGACCAATACTGTTCTTATTCACAAAATTAATACAGGAACCGAGAGATAAGCCCTTCGTTTCAAAAATAAAATAATTGCATGTATATTATAATAGGGAATCTTCTATCAGAATTTCGTATTCCGCCACTTCTTTACAGTTTTCCCTTATGATTCGGAAGTATGATATGGGGGGAAAGGGAGTAGGAAGCGAAGGAGGATAAAACCTTGGAACGATTGCAACAGAAACGAGTTCTCCAAATTCTCAATCTCCTAGCACCTTTCATAGCTGGAGCTATAGCGATGATATTTGGTGGAAGTTCGGGGAATTGGGAAGATGTATTTGTAGATGATTCACTCACAAAGCTTCTCTCACCCGCCCCCATCACTTTCGCTATATGGGGGCCGATTTTCTTCTTGTTGGGTCTGTTCTATTTCTATCAGGCTCGAGATTTGATTCCAGGTAAGAAGGAGATTGAGATGCCTTTCATTCGCCAGGTAAGCGTTTTCTTCCTACTTTCTTCGGTGATGGCTACAGTATGGTTTGTCACGTGGGCAGCAGGAATGATCTGGGCTTCAGTTGCTTCGATGATAGTCTATCTCATCACAATACTTGTCGCCTATTTTCGCCTTGGTGTAAACCTTGATGAACGTACTCGAAAAGAGCGATTGTTTATCACCTCTGGCTGGAGCATGTATGCAGGATGGATAACCGTCGCTACGCTTGTGAATAGTACAACAGGTCTTGTTTATACCGGCTTTGAAAACCTGCCATTTACAGAACTGCAATGGACCATTGGCCTTGGCATTCTGGCTCTAGTAGTGTACTTGGTATTCCTCTTGTTTAGAAAAGACTACATATTCGCCGGTGTTGGAATCTGGGCTTTCATCGGACTAAGTATTACCCATGCCTCACCTGCCTCCCCGTCAAATCTGACAGTATTTGTGATTTCGATTGCCGGTGCAGTCGTGATAGCGGCTACGATGCTCATAAACCACTATTTCGACATAACCTCTCGATTGCAATCCGCAATGGCTTAGGGATAATTACTAAAGGAATTGCGGTTTCTGCTCAGATAGCTCTCCGGTTGAGGGCTGTGTTCACTTGGACATGGAAGAAGCATAGAAGAATGTATTCTCATAGTTAACGAGGTAGTTACTATTGGTAATTCATGTTGATGGAGAAAGTTTGACCATTCCCGATGTTGTGAAAGTGGCAAAGGAACATGTCGAAGTTTCCTTGGATGAAGATGCAAAACAAAGGGTAGTCCGAAGTCGCGAGGTGGTTGAAAAAGCGGTGCAAGAGGGGAAAACTGTGTATGGCGTAAACACCGGCTTTGGTGACCTTGCCCGTGTAGCGATTGAAGAAACCGATTTGGAGAACCTACAGGTCAATCTTCTCAGGAGTCATAGCTCTGGGGTTGGCCCCCCTTTTTCGACTGATATCGTGCGGGCCATGATGCTTTTGCGTGCCAATGCATTGGCGAAAGGTTTCTCAGGTGTACGGCTAGAAGTAATCGAGACCTTGTTGGCTATGCTCAATTGTGAAGTCGTCCCCATAGTACCACAAAAGGGGTCTGTAGGAGCTAGCGGAGACTTGGCTCCACTGGCTCATATGGCACTTGTGCTGATTGGGGAAGGTGCTGCAGAGTACAACGGGGAAAGAATGGAGGGAGCTAAGGCATTGGAATTGGCGGGAATAGAACCCATCAAACTCGGTGCGAAAGAAGGGGTCGCTCTCATCAATGGAACTCAACCAATGACTGCTATTGGCGTTCTTACGGTTCATGATGCTCTCACTCTGGTCAAGGATGCGGTTATCGCTGGGGCTATGAGTCTCGAAGCACTTCGAGGTACTCGAACCGCCTTTGATGAACGTATTCACAAAATCAGGCCGCATAGTGGGCAGATTGCAATTGCCGATGCACTGATGAGAGTGCTTAGAGACAGCGAAATTAACCAATCGCATGCAGACTGTGGAAAGGTTCAGGATGCTTACTCCCTGCGTTGCTCCCCCCAGGTTCTAGGAGCTTCACTTGATGCAATTGAATACGTGAAGACGGTTCTGGATACCGAGGTTAACTCCGCTACAGACAATCCCCTCATTTTTCCTGAGAATAACGATGTATTGTCTGGGGGAAACTTCCATGGTCAACCGATTGCATTGGTAATGGACTTTCTATCTACTGCACTCTCCGAAATTGCTAGTATCTCCGAGAGGCGTATTTACCGTCTGACTGACTCAAAGGTTAGTGGTCTTGCTCCTTTCCTCACGGAAGGCAGCGGCTTACAGTCGGGGATGATGATTGCTCAATATACAGCCGCCGCACTTGTTTCAGAAAACAAGACACTCGCACATCCTGCAAGTGTTGACTCAATTCCAACGAGTGCTGGACAAGAGGATCATGTCAGCATGGGGACAATCGCAGCTAGGCATGCATATGAGATTCTGGATAATGTGAAAACTGTGGTAGCTATCGAGTATCTGTGTGCAGCGCAAGGGTTGGATCTCCTTGCACCTCTTCAGCCGTCTAATCCGTTGAAAGCTGCACATAAAACCATCCGCAAATTCGTAGATCGTCTTCATGACGATCGTTCTCTCACTAATGACATAGAACAGATTAGAAATCTTATGGATTCCAGGAAAATAGCTTTAGCTGTGGAGAGCGAAACTGGGTCGCTCTTAGGTTAGGAGGTAGCGATGTCTGCTATTCATGAAGCTTTATTTGCCTAGCCTTGCCCTTGCTAATTGTTTCTAGCTGAGCCAACACATTGGCTTTACTGATTGGTGTGTGTTCCGTATTGCCTGAAGATGCAAATCATGAATTAACAAAAACCATGGAGCAATACCTAGAGACAATATACGATTTGCAGAAGAAAGACGGATTTGCCACGGTTACTGACATTGCAGAAGCGCGCGACGTGAAGGCTCCCAGTGTAACATATGTTCTCCAGAAGCTTGGTGATGCTGGGCTTGTCAACTATGAAAAATACCGTAGTGTAACATTAACCCCCAAAGGAATGAAAATCGCAGAGCGTCTTGAGCGCATACATGAAATCCTTAGATGGTTCTTGAAGCTTATAGGTGTTGATGACGAGATTGCTGATGAAGACGCCTGTGAAATCGAACATATAGTTCGTCCGGAAACGGTACAGAAACTAACTCAATTCGCTGAATGGGTTAAGGGTGCCCCGAAAAGCCCCAAGTGGCTGACCCACTTCCGGGAATACCAGGAGACAGGAACACGATCTTCTGAGTGTGAGGAAGGGGACTAGAAGCCTCGGATTTGCCATATACTCATGGACCAAGTTTTGTGTTTACAATCTGCCCATTTGCAAGTACAGTGTGGGTGAGATTCATAGCAAATCGATAGGATAGATACTCAGGATTTGGGCATTCGAGGATAATCATATTTGCTGTCTTACCTACTTCAATACTCCCCAAGGTTTCTTGACGATCTATTGCATGAGCCGCGTTTATTGTTGCAGCGGATATGGCTTCTCGTGGATGCATCTTCATTTTGTAGCAAGCAAGGGCGATTGTGAAGAACATTGATTCATTTGCACAATTCGGATTGAAATCCGTAGCAAGTGCTACAGGCAGCTCCATTTCAATCATGTTGCGTGCATCTGCATACTCGGTATCAAGGCTGAATGCTGTAGCCGGAAGAAGAGTGGCTATTGTCCCTGACTTTTTCATTGCTTCTAGGTCCGATTCAGCCGCTTGGAGAAGATGATCCGCTGAAACAGCTCCAAGTTCTGCTGCCAATCCTGCACCACCAAGGTGGACAATTTCATCAGCATGGACTTTCAGTTTCATTCCAGCTTCTCTTGCTGCTTTTAGAATTCGTCGCGATTGTTCTATATTGAATACCCCTTTTTCACAAAACACATCACAGAACTCAGCAAGATTATTTTCATTAACAGCTGGTATCATCTCATTGACCACCAATTCGACATAATCCTCGGTTTGTCCCTTGTACTCTGGTGGAATTGCGTGTGCTCCAAGGAATGTCGGAATGACTTCCATTGGCATTCTCTGATCTATGTCTTTGACAGCCTCGAGTATCTTCAGCTCGTCCTGTACGTTGAGACCATAGCCACTTTTTGCTTCTACTGTCGTAGTACCGTGTCCGAGCATGTTATTGGCATAGCTGAAACCATTCTTGCACAATACTGCACGACTTGCCTTTCGCGTTGCTTTTAGGGTGTTGAGGATTCCACCACCTGCTTCCAAAATCTCCATGTAGCTCTTACCCGCGAGCTTCATCGCAAAATCCTTCTCACGGGACCCCCCGAAGACTAGGTGCGTATGGCTGTCAATGAAACCGGGTAGAGCTAGCATATTGGGGAATTCAAGCTTGTCCACGTTGTCACCCTCAATCTCTGATAGAACATCCTTCGTTGAACCCACTGCAATGAATTTACCATCCTTTACCGCTACTGCACCATTTTCGATAATAGAGAGATCTTCGAGATCTTCGCCTTTTTTCGGTTCTGTGCTGTTTCCTTGCAGTGTCGCAAGCTGGCCAATGTCTGTTAATACAAGGTCGGGCTTCATTCAACTCATCCGATTGTGTTTGTAAAAGGACCTAGATGAGCATTACGCTCGCTTTCCACCAATAGTGTTAAAGGAAGATTACTAGAAATCCCCTAACATATTATCCCAGGTGGACCAAATACAATGGAATATCTCATTCTTAGCTGGCAAGAAGTATACAACCTGACCCTACAGCTATCTGAGCGGGTTGTTGATAGTGGATTCAAACCGGATGTTATCGTGGGTATTGCCAGAGGGGGCTGGATTCCTGCCCGGATACTCTCAGATGTTCTTTATACAAATACAATGTGGAATGTACGGATCGAATATTACTCCGATGTTGGAGTTGCTGGTCGAGAACCAAAGATAACTCAGCCTATATCAGTATCCATAGAGAACAAAAATATCCTATTGGTCGATGAGGTTACTGATACGGGGGACACTCTTGAGCATGCTATTCAGCATATCGAAGCCCTCGGTGTCAAAGAAGTACGATCGGCTGTACTCCATCTCAAACCTGGCTCGAAAATCAGGCCGGATTACTTCATGCGAGAAGTTGAAGCTTGGACGGTGTATCCTTGGGAGCACCGTGAATCTATTATCGCATTGGTAAAGAAGTTCAAACAAGAAGAACCCGAGTTCTCAATGCAGGAGATTCGCGAGAAACTCGTATTCGAAGTAGGTTTTGAACCAACTACGGCTGATTACTTCATCAAGCGACTCTGACTCGTAATGGAGTTGAATGGTCTGTTGATTGAGATTCTTGACTATAAAGACTGGAAATGTACGATTGGTATAGCCGAGCTACAGAATGAGCACAGTCTTTCTAAAGATGATTTTGTAAATTTGGCGTCTAGATTGGTTGATAATCTCTTGATTGTCCAGTTCATGAGACCCGACTTTGTTGCGGGAACTGAACATCTTCTTTCGGCATCACAGAACGCTCTTAATGCTTGGAAAGGAGGGTATATGATTAGCAGAAATTTGGATATCGAGGTTGTACTCTATACGTCTGCTCAACGGCAAATAGATGACGCCTTACAGGATATGGGGACTATTGATGGGCTGGAAACCGTTGCCCTGGTCATAATGGGCGAGTCAGAGAAAAATGTGAATGACTGTATTAGCCGAGCTCAGGAAGCTGTGGGCCCAGAAATCAGTCCGCCATTCAAACTGAGTGAGAAAAGAATCAAGCGAGTTCGTGAGCATTTCGGCATTACCGAAACGGAAATAGAAGCAATTACAACCTCAAGGGATTTACAGGATAGATATGAGGCGGTTATCGCAGCTGTCGTGAGCAGAGTTTCAATGGTTGCCCTTGAAGCATAGCCTAATGCATCGGCAGATATCTTTCATTCCTCTTCCCGCATTGGCATTATCGACAATATATCCTGCTCTTCCTTCAAAATAGAAACTCCTGTTTTCTCTCCGATGACCTCGAGCCACACTATCTTGTCTGGTTCTTCTAGGTCAACTTCGTTATTGAAGACTTTTGCCACTTCATTGACGATTTCCATATGATCTAAGTCAGAATGCCGTTTCCTCACAGTGACGCGGAAAGTTTCATCCTCTTCCATTTTGTCCTGCAGTTCCTCTGCAGCTTGTACCATTTTCTCAATTTCAGACTCAACACAGATTTCAAGGGGGGTGAACTTGATAGCGAAACGGAACTGGAAGGGGTTCTGTTCAGCAAATTCTTCCAGCTTGTGTACTACTTGAAACGGATTTAATGATGTCTTGCATGTTACAAGTCCAGATACGTTAGTCTTTTCTATATCCAGATTCTCGTCTTCGAGCAAGTCACCAATGAAATATTTGACTTCAGAAATCGCAGCCCGCTCTCTGTTTCGGGGAGTGCTGACTAACAGATTGAAATCTTGCAAACAATCCCTCACATTTCTGGGTGAATGATACGTGCCGTCCAGTATCTCAATGCGTCTGTATCGACTTTAAGACTATTACTTAATTCCTCTATACTCAATTCCCCCTCACGATAGACCTTGATATCACTGCCAGATACACCGACTATGGTTGAACTTTCGCCTGCTTCGGATTCTCCCCCATCCAAGTAAAGATCGATATCATCGCCAAGTTGTTCTTGTGCCACTGAAATATCGAATGGGGTTTCGCCTCCGTGCCTGTTAGCGCTCGTTCCCACAATTGGTCCCCCAAGCTCTTTGGCAATACCCCGCGGAACCACGTGATCTGGCACACGGACTGTAATCGTAGTCCTTTTCCCTGAGACGTATTCAGGGATTTCTTTCTTAGCAGTAACCACAAGTGTAAGTGCTCCTGGCCAGAAGAATCTGGCGATAATATGCTCAAGATCACCAAAATTATGATAATCTTTCACTTGTTCGTAATCCGAGAATAGTAGCGGAACGCCAAGGTCTGGGTCTCTTTGCTTGACATCAATTAGCTTTTCAAGCGCAGTTTCGTTTGTTGGATCACACGCCAGGCCGTAGCATGTATCGGTAGGATACACTACCAACCCTCCTGATTCAAGAACCGAAGCTGCTTCTTCTATGGCGGAATCTATATCATCCACATCTGATACATCTAGGGTTCGTGTTGTCAAGGAAAATCCCTGCCTGTACAGTGACAAATTGGTATATGGCGCTTGTGTTTATGATGGACATTTGTATTTCAGCAATAAGTGATGTTTCGACCTGAATCACTCTGGTTTGCTATTATCGTACACTCAAATAAAAAATATGTCTTATAAGAAGGCTACCCAGTATCTCAAGAGTGTTCTGTGTTAGAATGCTTTGTCCGACATACCTTCAGGGGGCTTAGAAATCAGAGCGGTAATACTTGCTGCAGGAAAAGGAACACGACTAAGACCTCTTACAAATGACTTGTCTAAGGCCTTTGTTCAGATTGGCGATAAGACCTTGGTTGATGTATTGGTTGAGAACTACGAAGCGGCAGGGATTACGTCTCTTACTGTGGGAGTAGGTTGGCAGGGAGATGTGCTTCGGAGTCATCTGGAGGAACGACAATCCGCAATGGATATTGAAGTTGTTGATGTTCCTGATTATGAAGACGGTCCTCTAAGAACATTGACAACGACCTTGAGGACCGTTGAAGACGAAACCGTGATTGTTGGACCTGTAGATCAGCTCATGGATGACAATCTCGTGAGTAATGCATTAGAACAGTATCATGACAAGAAGTCGCCTGAAGACATTATTCTCCTAGTTGACCTTTCGACCAAGAAAGGAACTCAGGTGTTTTTGGACGAGGCTGGATTAGTTGTTGGACTTGGCACCCCTCTACGAGACTACGATTCGACGGCGTGCTCTGCTATGTTGATGATTATTTCGAAGAGCAGATACCGCACATTCATTGAGTCTGCTAACAAGGGAGTTCCAAAAGTATCAGAGGCATTGAATCAACTCATCACTGAAGGCGCAAAGGTAGGCCATATCCCCATAGAAGGAACCTGGTTTGACATTGATACCGTTCATGACATACTGCAGGTAAATCGGTTTGTGCTTCGTCACATGCAAGAGTCTGTGAATGCACCAATCTCTATTCGTCTTGGTGACACCATGGAATTCGGTCAATCAATCGCACTTCCTGCTGAAGTATTCGTAGAATGTGGGGTTTCATTGCATGGGCCAGTATTGGTCCAAGAGAACTGCAAAATCGCCAAGAATACTATAATTGGCCCAGATGTTGTGATAGCAAAAGGTGCAGAAATTGGAGCAAATTGCAGAATAGAGAATACAACTCTCTTTAAGAATGCAAAGATAAGGAAAAATACGAACATACAAGATGCAGTAGTATTTGATTCTGAAGTACTCTATTCGGAGGAATAAATGTGTCTCCCAGCAAGTGGCGATTACGAAAAATATTCAGAAGACCTGTACTTGCTGCAGCACGACCCCTAGCTAGGGCGAATATCTCCCCGAATTCAATTACTTATCTCGCGCTTTTCGTGTCCATTATGGCTTTTCTGTCTCTAAACTTGAATGAAATACAGTGGTTGTATGGCATTCTGGTTTTCCTAGTTGGATTTCTTGATGGTGTGGACGGTGCAGTTGCTAGACTGGAAGAAAGGGCATCAACCCAAGGAGCTTTCATTGACTCTGTAAGCGATAAGATTTCTGAATTCATTATTCTTCTTACAATTGCCATTGCATATCCTTCTCAGACGATATTCGCACTGTCCGTCCCATTGTGGGTGCTGCTAGCTACCGTCGGTTGGTTAATGACGAGCTACACCCGATCCCGGGCAGAATCTTTAGGCATTGAAGATCTTGATGTCGGGCTTGGGGCCAGATCAGAACGCCTTATGCTTCTGGTTATCTTTGCAGTTCTGCAATTGTTGTTATACGGATTGGTTGCAGTAACGCTGCTAGGAACCTTGACTGCAGCCTATCGTTTCCATCATTATTCATCTCTACTGGAAGCCCCTCCAGTTGAAATCTGATTTTCGCAGTTCATTTGACACACCTACCATCACGTTTAAGAGCGCCGTCAGATAGCCGTTGCCAGAAATCAGTGGAGACCCCGTCTACAATGGCAATTTTCAGAGCAGATCACTACATTACCGCGGAACTAAAGGAAACAGATTTGGAGACCGATGGCAAAAAAGTTTTGGACGCTTTAGAAGCCATACCTGAAATCAAGGATCTTGCTTTAGTCTCACGGAAATTTGAAGGTAAACGCTGGGCTGAGATATCAGGTCGTATTGCAATTCCTGAGGGATCAAAGGCTTTCTGGGGAATGATAAAGAAGGAGGTTACTGATAGAGAACCCTATAATCTCTTTGTCAGAGTAGATGTGAACGCTGAAGCTGAGACAATCGATGCAGCCAGAGAGAAGGTAAAGAACTGGATTGAAACAGAGATCGTCCCACACATTGAGAAGAACGTCGATGTGAAGAAAATACATGTCCAACAGCCATCAGATGTATACATGCCTGATTTGAATTAGCCATCCTCAATTTGGATAATACTCAAGTGATGACCGGCTGCTTGAGCTATCTCGATTTTTCCATCACCAGAGAGATCACCACAGCTTACCATGGAATCAGCACATTTGCTCATTGCCTTGATCGAAGCTTTCTGAACCAATCTTCGTCCATCCAATTCGAATAATGTAATCAGAGAATCAGCGTGGCTGACTACCAGATGCCCTGTACCTTCAGTGTTTGGTAGAAGATTGCCAATGTACAATGAGGTTATTGCTTGAGGTGCAGTAAGCCCGTCAAACTTGTCAAACCCCTTCTCCGCAATGGCATAAAGACCAAGATATTTCTCCTCTGACACAGAAACTATCTCATCTGTGCCATTCCCAGTGATATCACCGGTGGCAACCAGTTCTACACTCCCTTTGGTTTCTCTTCTGAGCAATTCATGCAATCGATCGTCAGCGTATTTGTACGCATAGATGTTTGCGGATTCATCTCCAAAAACGAACCTGTTGTATGGCATTCCTTCAGATTGTAGCGGAACCATAGAGAAAACAGGCATGTCAACTACCTTGTGTGCAAGCTTGTCTAGACAGCCGTCAAACCAACCATAGCACCTGAGGGCTTTGTCATTGGAACTCACAAGAACTTCTTCTGCTGGTGTTCCTGAAAGGTTCGTGATACAGATACCTGTTGGTAGTGTCCCCACTGGTGTTTCTGCCCGGAGATCCAGCTCACCATCTATGATCGATAGAACCCGCAGTTGATTATCAAGACTACCGATGACGAAATCTGTAGTCTCATTGCCATCCACATCTCCCAAGGCTAATGCTGAGTGTGGTGGGAGATCATGGGCCTTGTACTTCTCATCGTATGCTTTGGATTCTATATCTTGAAAATCAATTATCCTGATATCCCCGCCCATAGTTGACATGACAAGTGACTGTACTCCATCACCATGTATGTCGGCTATTTCGATACCAGTCACAACTTCCTTAAATGGAATCTTGGCTAAGATATTCAACTTGGGCATATGGTGAAAACCTCAAGATCGGCTGGTTATCAGGTCTTGTGGACTCCAATTTAAGAATTGTCCGGACCGTTGCTATGAATCTACTCTTTGCTTTCTGATATCGTTATTCCTTTTGTTGTGTGTTTATAAGTTTCTAGCAGACATTCAACCTCGGGATGCTTTCTGTCTGGCAAACCCCGCAATCTCCGTTAGTTCTTGCCTTACAGATAGAGAATCTGAAACAGACGATCAAAAATGAACAATACAAATCCGAATCTTAGCTCTGAGTGGAATACAACCCCTGTACAGTTGAGTAAGGAGCTGGAATCTTTCATTGAGGAGTTTGGCTCGTTTACTCCCGAATGGTTTATTGAGGTGAAGTTCCATCTTCTGAAAGACTCGGGCCTGACTTCCACTACAAGAGACGAGCTGTGCGATGTATCAATTCATGGGGAATTCTGCAAGAATTGTGATCTTCTCTACAAAGCAAAAAAGTGCAAATTATGGTATCAGCTCTTTGACCTTGTAACTTGGAAAATAGTTCATAAAGCACCACCTTGCATCCGATTGGCTTATGCAAAGAACAACATACGAACCGTTGTCAATTTTCTAACTGCGGCGAATCTAATTGACCCCCCTTTTTACTCGGTACGGTCTGCTCCCTCATGCAAAAGCCTACGGAGGTGGGGGTACTGTAATCCGAATCGTTATTGCCGAGCGATGACGACAGATAATACCCTGGAATATCAAAGAGCAAGAACAAAAGTACAACATAATCGGGCAATTGAAGAGTAGCACTTGCTGCAATCTTCTTCTCAAGTCCATGCAAAACATACCGTCTTAAATATCACCTCACTACATCTCTCTTCTACTCAGCTTACTCGAATGCCTGCATTTGCCGGAGAAATGATTATGCGTGACAGTGTAGATAGGGATCTTACACGACTCATTCGAATCACGGGTATGCGAGGGAAGGCTATCACCTCCGCTAAGGCATCCGGTGGTGAGAAATGGAAAGCGGTTCAGAATCGGTTGGAAGCCCATAGCGAGCTGATTGCCATGGGCGAATCACATACACGACAGAAAGCTATCCAAGATCCTGTTCATGGGCCGATACTTTTCGAGCCTTGGGAACTGGACCTAATTTCTTCCTGGGAAATGCTACGACTACGTTTTGTAAAGCAGCTTGGGCCAGCACACATGGTTTATCCAGGAGCAACACATACACGCTTCCAACATTGTTTAGGTACAAATTACCTTGCCCAGAAATGCATCGGGGTTGTCAATTATTGTGATGATTTGGATACTGCCAAATTTCATCCACTTTCTCGCCTTTTAGATGAATATCATCAAAAGATATTCCGGGCAACAGCTCTGCTTCATGATATAGGCCACCCACCGGCATCACATACCATTGAATTTGCATTACAATCCTATGCTAATCTGACTCATGTGGATCTTGGTGAGTACCTTGTTCTAAACAGCAGCATCACGGAGATTCTAGAGAACCACGATATTGAGCCATCGAAGATTGTTGATATCCTACAGCGAAGAACCAACGACCCGAAAATGTTGTTGATTGCTGATTTCTTGGATAGCCCACTGGACCTGGACAAAACCGATTATCTAATTCGTGACGCTCATTTCAGTGGTGTGCAGTTAGGTGTATTCCCGGCTGAAAGAGTGATGCTAACCAATCGGGTAGTACAGAATCGCGAAGGGCGTTATCTCCGGGCTTTCATGCTCAAGGCGCTTCACTCTTTGGAAGCGCTCATACTCAGTCGAAATTGGATGTTTAGCGACCTGTATCTGCATCATGCAGTAAGAGTTGCTGAAGCCTTATTGTCAAAGGCAACCTACTTCCGAATGAAGGAGGAGGATTTTTCACTGAATGAGTGTGTGGGTCTATTCACCAGAATGACCGATGAGGATCTTTATCGTTGGCTTAGAGAATCTGAGATTGACTTTGTTCGAGAATATGCTGCACGTTTTCGCTATCGTCGTTTGTTCAAAGTTGCTGTGGCTAGGCCCTTGAGTGCTTTTGCACCCCATATCGAAGATAATCTCTTGTCTCTGAATGAGGATATTGACGCACTTATTGAAGCTGAGCAGCAGCTATCTGAAGAGCCGGGGTCTGTTATTCTCGATGTTGTTAAACCCGAATTGGGAGAGAAGACTTTGCGGAACATACCCCTCTTAGTTGGAGGAGAGAAAACAGGCCTTGAAATCTTGGATTTGGAAGATACAGAGGAGGGAAAACCCCTAGCACACGCTATTGCTCAGCAAGAACGAACCATTCCCTCAGTACGAGTTTATACTTCGCCTCATATGATTGATGAGATACGAAACAGGTTTGATCGATTATATCCTGTTTCTAACAAGAACATGCATCGACAGGATGAGTATGATATGTATGAAACTTGAATAGAAGCCACGCAATACTAGATAAGAGAAGCATATGCTCGTTTCTTGGTGCATGAAAACTAGCTTATCGAAGAATATGTGTTATTTCTCTTTCAACCGTATCAAAACCATGTTCAACATAGATGATACCATATACCGCCTCTAGCAATGTGCCTTTGTCATGTTGCATTTCTGCATCACTAGGATATCCGGGATCGAAATGAATTCTATATTCATAGAGTCCCCAATCATCACAGATGTCGGCGAGATGCTCATTCGAAACGATATCTGCTCTGCGTTGTGTCAGCATTCCTACGTCAGCAGCAATGGGTTCCCATAAGTAGTGCAGTACCGCCATATCTATAGCAGCATCTCCTACCAGTGCAAGTGCTTGTGCCATTTCGGGGAGATTGATTAGATTCTCGAAATCTTGGTTTGACAAGGGGCAATTCCTATCATAGCGATATTCGGTTTCGAGCTCGAGGAATATGTTCTTTGTACTGGGCTGAAACATGCCAATTTGAAGGAGTTCACTATCCCTGAAATCGATGTCTAGCTCATTCTCCAGCCTTGGTCCAAGTATCTCTTCTATCTCAACAAGCTTCGATTCAACTTGCTGTATTGATTCATCCCACCGATCAAGCTTGTCGAGAGTTCTAGTGTTTCTTCCAGGTGTTTCTTTTCGCTTCTCGTGAATCATCGTTTGGATTGTGTGTATCTTCTGTTTAAGGCCAATCTGTATCCAATCGAGCTGGTGAATCGGTTGCTTCGAACTCAAGGCTATCCTCTCGGAATTAACTGAAATGTGCGGAATTCCCCTCTTTCTGTTCTATCTAGGTATACAGCTTCAAGTGAATAGTCTGATGCAAGCATAAAAAGAGCTAATACGATGACAGCCGGGCCCATGGACACGTCGACAATCAAATTGTATTTCTTCATGTCTTGGAGAGCAATCTTTTCTATATGTTCGTAGATGCCTTCCAGATTCCCGTGTCCTTCTACCACGGTACTGTGTAGAAGGGTGTCTGGTATTTCATGCCATGTAGTTTCCCACGATCCATCACAATCATTGGGAATGAATCTACTCAAGCTCCTTTGGACCCCTCTGGAGAAACGACGCTCGCTGACGAAAATCCTGACTATCTCAACGTTTATTCTTTCATCCCTGCTTAGCCACTTGGCAAGAGGCCTTTGGTCATCTGGCATTGCAATAGATGTGATGAGAATATTGGGCCTGGGAGACCTGAGGACTTTCCTAACTGGGTGAATGGCTTCGGGAGAAAGCTGGTATACTCTCTTTCGCCCCTCCTTGGAACTGGATATCATTCCCTTTTTCTCAAGATGTTTGGTATTGAAGTAGAGTTTGGGATCCGTGACTTTCACTTCATCATCTTTATCACCTTGTCGGGCAATTATGTCTCTCCTTATTGCCTCTCTGAGTTCACTTCCTGTCTTCTTTCCCCCTTCTAGCTGCTCTAGAATGATTCTTCTGACGGGAACACTCTCTATTTCTTGGCGAATAGCTGCTTCTGCAGTTTCCACGAACATAATGGATGCCCATTCTTACAACAAATATATTACCTATATATGATATTGCGATGTCCTCAGGAAATACACGACGCACGTATGCTGGTATTACTAGGAGTAATACCCGGCAAATACGGGTTTTAGAGGGGCTCTAGGAGCATTCTGTGAATGTTGTCGAGATGGACGCATCACGAAGTGTTTACTGGTTCTGTGATGTATATATACATCATATAGATATTGTAAATAATGGGCGATTTATCGAAAGCATGCAAACAAGGCTTAAATACGGCATTACAGACTGTTTACTCGCAAATGGTTTTGGAAATCCTGTTCTAGAACATATCAAAAAGCGAAATAAGGAGACTGATGAATTTGGCGGAAGACGAGTACTTGGGCGCGAAGCCCATTGTGATTGATAACGGTACAGGCCTGAGTAAGAACGGATACGCGGGCGAAGACCAACCCCGTAGTGTTTGGCCTACACTGATTGGCTACCCCCGATACGAGTCAATAATGACTGACGTTGACCATTACACTCGGGACTACTACATCGGTGAAGAGGCAATCAACCTACGTGGTGTCCTTCGACTGGTATATCCTATTACCCACGGTGTGATTGATGACTGGGATGCGATTGAGAAGATATGGTCTTACACTTTCTATAATGACTTGAAGGTCGACCCCAGCGAGAATCCGGTACTGCTTACTGAAGCACCATTCAACCCACGAGAAAACAGAGAGCGCATGGCATCTGTCATGTTTGATAATTTTGGAGTTCCTGCAGTTTATGTGGCAACACAGGCTGTCCTATCACTCTACGCATCGGGCAGAACGACAGGACTCGTTATTGACTCGGGAGATGGTGTTACTCACATTGTACCTATCTACGAGGGCTTTGCTATTACTCATGCAATCAGGCGAATCGATCTGGCAGGTCGTGACATAACGGAATACCTCCGGAGACTCCTGAGACAGCGTGGTTACACCTTCGTAAGTGGTGCAGAAAAAGAGATTGTGAGAGATATCAAGGAGAAGCTTTGCTACGTCGCACTTGATCCTGAGAAGGAAAGACAGGTTGCTGATAAGGCCGGCGTAGACAAACCGTACATGCTGCCTGACGGTGAGACTATTACCATCGGCGCAGAGCGGTTCCAGGCACCAGAGCTCTTCTTTAATCCGAGCGCAATTGGACTTGACACCATCCCGATGGATGATCATATTGTCGAGTCAATCAAGCAGTGTGACGTTGACTTGCGACGTGAGCTTTATGCCAACATCGTATTGTCTGGTGGTTCAACCATGTTCCCAGGTCTTAAGGAGCGACTCCACAAGGAGGTTTCCGAACAGCTACCTGAGAACCTCGAGGTTCGCATCATTGCACCTCCTGAGAGACAGTACTCAGTTTGGATTGGTGGCTCCATCCTTGCTTCTCTGAAGACCTTCCAGAAGATGTGGGTCAGCAAGAAAGAGTTCGAAGAAGCTGGACCGGAAGTCATCCACCGCTGTATCTGATACAAGGCAAATAGTTTCAGAAGGACGGGCTGCAATGCCCTCCTTCAACTTTCATTTTTCTCATCTGTTGTTATTGATTGTTTCAGCCTTTCCTTTTTCTTTAGAATGACAAGAACAACTGAAACCACAACGGCTCCTAGTATGGCTATCGCAATTTGCTGGTTATTGAAAATGACGAATTCACATAACGAAACTGAGGAATCCAAAGGATCGAAACCGTGACAGTATTCCCATGTATCGGGTATGGAATCGCCGTCCGAATCACGGGCTGTTGAATTTGTGCCAAGAGTATCCTCCTGAGAATCTGATAATCCATCGAAGTCCTCATCGATATCTGCGAGGCTGTGTGTATAGCTGAAATCTCCAGTTCCCCCTCTGTTACTCCAGTAGAGGTTCTCCCCGGATGCTTCCGGTTCAATAGCATATCGAATATCGCTAACTGAATCCTCTGCTCCACCTAATTGTTCATGTAAGTTCCAAGAATTCCTCCCAGAGTTTGGGAGTACACGCCAGAGCTGATTCTCCGAAGGCAATCTGATTCCCATCAAGATCTCCGAAATGACCTCCTGCTTCTGTTATGATGGGCATTAGCGGAGCAATATCCCACAGTTCCATGACCGGGTCTAGCATAGCATCTGAACGCCCAGTTGCTACAAGCAAGTATCCGTAGGCATCTCCCCATGTCCTAAGGAAACCGGCCTTTGTTGAGAGCTTGTCAAAGAGGACAGGCCTATGTCTTGCAAGTGAGACTACATCAGTTACCTGTACCCACGCATCTGCAAGCGAATCTGTGTTTGATACCTGACATGCTTCACCGTCATGAAAACACCCTATACCTATCCCGGCTGCAACGGTTTCATGGAGCGGCGGAATATGAATGACCCCTAGAAGCGGCTCGTTTTCATACTGAACTGCTATCAGAACCGCATACAGAGGCACCCCACGAACAAATGACTGTGTTCCGTCAATAGGATCAATAATCCATCTGAAGGGGGAGGCCGTCGTTTTGTCATCATACTCTTCTCCAAGAATCGAATGGTCCGGATATGTCATTTCTATGGTATCCCTAATCATCCTTCCAGCTTTCTTATCTGCTACCGTCACAGGAGTTTTGTCCTCTTTTCTTTCCACTTTGAAGGATCCCCGAAAATACTCAAGTGTTAACTCTCCGGCTTCTTCAGCGCTCCTCACTGCGAAGTCAAGTAGTTCCCGTTTGTATTTGTCATCAATCATGATAGATTCCTCTTCTAGATGGCTTCACTAATACTATCTCTTAGGTATCCTCACAGGCTTGTTGTATAGTTCTCGCTATAGTAGCAACTTCCTTTGAACTATAGTGATGGTTCACCTGATGTGTTCGTACTGTATCAATCAGCTTGTTCGACCTAACAGCGACCACTGTAGGTTCCTTGGCCTCGAGTTTCATTTTTTCATTGCTGAAAACGATTAGCGGCTCAACAAAAATGCGGTTTTTGAATCGAGCGTCAAGAGTATCTGTCAGAATCTTGTTCAAATTAGCTGCATTTTTCTTAACTTGCATGCTAATACTTCGAATCTCTTTCTTACTGGCTCCCGATATCCTTGTATGATACCACTTGTCCCCGTGAACAGATAGCCTACTGCTATAGTTTTTCACTTCTATCACAAAAATGCCGTTGGCCCCGACCAGAACATGATCAATATTCCCTTCCCGCGAATGTAAGATGACATCTTCAAGAAGGTAGTAGCTGTCATCCAATTCTTTCAGTACTTCACTCACCAATCGCTCTCCTACCATGCCTGCGTCATAGTCCGAATACTCTTTCCAGTACTTCATGGCGAGTGCCAGTATGAGGACACCTAGCAGAAAACCAACCTGTGGGACTGCAAACATGATAATAGCTCCACTAATGAGAAGAACTATCGCTCCATTGCGGAAGAATTTGGCCTTGCCTGAGAGATAAGGAAAGCTGGTTTCTTTCAGGACTTTGACCACTTGAAATCCTCCTGCTTCGGAATAAGAATCGATTATGGTATGCGCTCATATAATCTGAATATTCTGTGATAAAGCCCTCGTGCAATCGAAACGGGTTCTTGTGCTGCTGATTTCCAGAAGACAGCATACTTCTTTCCGGGTTCTCGCCTAAATCCGCTTAGATTATCATTCTTCAGATGTACTGAGAATGTTTTCCAATTTCAGTAACTACGAGCCAGCCTTCAAAAAGCCCTCAGCTGCCGCTTCAGCCAGTTTGGAAGCAATCCTCTGAGCTTCTCTCAAAATTGCATTTTCGTTCATCGTTGTGATATTGCCATTCTGCAATACTATTTTGCCATCAATAATCGCGGTAGTTACTTCAGATCCACTCGCGTGCAATATTAGGTTTGGAATGATATTCCTGATAGGTTGTTGCACTATCGGTACCAAATTAGGCCGTTCCATATCAACGAGTATCAAATCAGCCTTTTTTCCAGCTTCGATTGAACCTATATCCCTATGAAGTCCATGACACATGGCTCCACCTATAGTTACCATTCGAAGGACATCCCAAGCTGGTAGTGCGGTAGGGTCCTTGTGCTCAGTTTTTGAAAGGATTGAGGCGTATTTCGCTTCCATGAACATATTGTGCCCATCAGGTGGGCACTGGTCCGAGCCAAGCCCTGCCACTCCTCCAAGCTTTTTGAAGCTCGCCAATGGTGGTACTATCCCGTCTATCATCCCAATTGATCCTGGACAACCCACCATTCTCACATTCTTCTTTGCGAGTAAAGACAGTTCTTTCTTGGTGGTATCGTGGCAGTGAACAGCTATCAGTCTGTCATCCAAGTATCCTATCTCATCGAGATAATTCACAGTAGACTTACCATATCGCTCCATCATCTGTCGCCGTTCTCTCTCGCCTTGAGCCACATGCATGTGGATGGGCAAATCATGTTCGATTGCAGCATCTCTTACCTGTAAAAGAAGTTCCTCACTTAGCATATCCGCAGCTTGTGGGCCAAACAGACAAGTAATCCGCCCATTTTCCGCTCCATGCCATTTCTTTATCAATTCGATGTTCTCTTTGAGCCTTCTCTCTCCCAGTGCATGGTCAAATGGGTACAAGATGCCTTTCCCCTCTTTCTTTGTACCTACTTCATTGATGGTAGCGCAAACATGTGCACGAACTCCGGCGACAAGATAGACATTCTTTACTAAATCTGCCATCGATGTAGCATAGTCGCAGAAGCATGTAGTCCCAGCCCTGAGTCCCTCAATAACGGTTAGCTTGGAACCGATAATTGCCGCCTTCTTAGTCATCTTGTTTGCTAGGGGATCGATTGCTTTGGTCATCCATTCAGATTCAGGCACATCTTGGGCGAGCCCCCTGAATAAGCTCAAAGGTGTGTGAATGTGCGCATCCACGAAACCTGGAAGAATCGCCTTTCCCGTGGCGTCAATTTCGATTTCTGCTGAGAATTTCGATTCAATTTCGGAGGTCCTTCCAACCGCCTCGATTTGGCTCCCCTCTATTGCGACAGCACCGTTTTCAACGATTTTCATTCCCTTCGAGCTGGGCGTCACAACAGTTCCATTAGTAACAATAATTGAACTCATGGCCTTTCCCACTCCTACCTGATGAGGTATGGTAACATTGAGTAACCAGAGAACAGTACACTGGTGAAATTTAGGAGAAAATGAATAATACCAATGGGCCACATACTCCTTGATTGCCTGTATATGATCAAGTAACAGAGTGAAACAACGAACTGTAGCACGAAGAAAATCTCAGTGAAGGGAGAGACACTTGCACTCCCGAGGAGAAATCGCCCCCAGAACAATGCGTGTATCAGTCCAATATATGTCACATACAGAAGAACCCCAATAGCTATACCCAACCATCTCTTCGTTTTTTCATCCCAGAATTCGGAGAAGGATTCAAAGACGTACAGCCATGAAAGCTGTTCTGAGAAGGCGTTTATTGGTGCCCAGAGCAATAATGTTCCCAGAAATCCCACTAGGGTGCTATTTGTCACTCGTTCAACAACAATCCAGCTATCGATGATCAGCCCAATTTGGGCTACAAGTGCGATAATAAACGGAATTGTGACATAGCCTTTGAATTGACCAATGATGTTACTATCCTCTATTTCGTACCCTGTGTTTCCGTATCGCCATTTTCTGACTCCGATACAGAAGATCCCGTAGTAAATTATTAGAACAGGAAGCGCTCCGATAGATGTATAGAGATACCAGCTGAGTATTGGTAATCCAACGGTTGCAATGATTGCTATGACTAAATCGAGGGGTTCTGGCTGGAACGATGACATCTGTTTCTTTCCCATTGCTATCCTCTCGTAACCTTGTATGGCTGGAATTCCCTTAAGATACATCATGCATAACGGCTCTTATTACTATATTCTCGCAATTACGAGGTGATGCGCCTTGTCTCATGAAGAAAACCGGAATATGGAGAATTTGGATATAGCCAGTCGTGAACATGATCTCGTGAAGCTAGACCCCGATCGGCGAATTTGGGGTTATGAAGGATGCGGCATTATGTGGAATTTCTATCTGGTCAAGGATGAAGCAAGGAACCGAGCTGATGATAGAGACCTAATCGAAGTGACTCTAAAGGAAGGATACGAGCTGGATAGTACCCGTCGAAAGCAGATGGGTCTCAAGAGAATTTCAATTGAAGATTTCCAACGCATTCTACTTGACGATAGGGAACCATCAGAAACATGACATGGATTTTCCAATCCTCGGAATGAAGACCAGCGCTGAAGTGAAGTCTTATTTTCTAAAGCGAATCAAATCTACACAAAGGTTGAGAGAACTTGACTGATGATTCTACCACCAAGGATGCGTGGCTCGTCTCGGAGAAGGGCTTGAGCCGTTGGGCCAAGGTTCGGCGACTTGTTATCCTGATCTTACTGGTTGATTTGATAATTATGGTTTGGTTTGGAAGAGTGATAACAGGTAATCCACTAGACGGTTTCTACTGGCCGCGGCCAAATATGGTACTCTTTCCAATACCCATGGATTTCGGGTCATGGACTCCGGTGTTTAGTCCACTCAATCCACTTGATGCTTTCATCTATACGGTCTTCATTTATGGCGGCTTATGGATTCTATGGTCTTTTGTTGCGATTCTTTACGTAATCTATCCTTTTATTGAACCTCTTCGAACAAGGGTAGAGGGCCTGAGAAAACGCTAGCAGTAAACCAAATGCCCTATTTCTTACGTATATTTTAAAGCACAAATTCTAAGGTGAATTCAGCGGCTTGCAAGATGACTGTGAATGATGGCAAGAGTGATAGCAGTAGTTCTGGCGCAAGTAGCTCAGGCTATGTTCCAAATCTTGCAGAGTTTTATTTTGAACCAACTCATGATTGGTCAGCAAAAGAGGCCCATATACTATACGAAGAAAAGGGGAATGAGATTCCATCAGAGCTCTGTAATCAAGTATATTATCAAGATTGTATCACCGGGATGAATGAGCTTCCTAACGAATGCATTGACCTCGTGGTTGCGGATCCACCCTTTGGGATAGATTTTGATGGCAAAAGTAGTGTCTACAATAGAAATGAGAATCATGTAGTAGATGGTTACGAGGAAATAGACGGGTCGTATTCTGAGTTTACACTCCGTTGGATGGCTGAGTTACCACGTTTACTCAAAGATCACGGGTCTGCATATGTTTTCAGCGGCTGGAGTAACTTGGAATCAGTTCTTAAGGGTGGTCGCCTAGCAGGGCTTTCCGTCCTCAACCATATTGTGTGGAAATACCCCTTCGGCGTATTTACACGAAAGAAATTCGTAACAAGTCACTATCATGTACTGCTTTTTGTCAAGAACTCAGAATCCTATTTTTTCAACAAAATTGAGCATTATCCTCTAGACGTTTGGAATATTAAACGACGATATCGTGCAGGTCGTGCAAAGAACGGGACTCGACTCCCTCTTGAAGTGGTCATGAGATGCATCGACTACTCTTCTCGTCCTGGAGACCTTGTTTTGGACCCGTTTATGGGCAATGGTACCACTGCTGTTGCGTGTAAAACAAACTACCGGCATTACCTCGGGTATGAAATCAATGATGAACTACAACCCATTATTGAGGATGAGCTTTCTCATAGAGATACTGGAGAATCCTATGTCCCTTACAAGGATAGGCTTCCTTCAATAGAAGAGCTCGCCAAGAAATACCCGAAGGCGTATGAGGTTTATAGAGAACGTGAGAACCAGAAAGTGAGATAACAGAAAGAAGGTGATTAGTCTGGAGCCAAGTGACCTGCTAGAAGACTACGGGAAGTCCCGGGATAGACTAGCTGATGTTTCGGCTGATTCTGATGTTTTCAATCGGGAATTTGGCTCACAACTCACAGCCTGGGAGTATCGTTTCCATCAAGAATTCAGGCAAAGAGTTAGCGGTCAAAGGATGCGATACAAAGGTTTTGTACGGCATACGACCAATGATTCTGTTTTCCTACTTTCTCCCAGTCCCTACATGCTTGGTGGAGTTTTCGTCTATCTTTACGAGAATCAAGAGCTCCCGCCAGATGGAGCAATAGTAGAGATTGAAGGGAGAAACATAGCCGTCCCATCTCTGCTCCAGCGCTCTGATGAGACTGTGCGGGCGATTTCTGCTGATGCTCTAGAAAAGGTAGAGTTCGATCTTCTTTCCGAAATCGAGCCACCAATGTCACTCAAGAATCTCTCACGATTGCTTTTCGAAGACGTCGGAATGGCAGAGGCAAGCAAACGGGTTTTTGCCCGTCTCTTCGTATCCAGTCCCCCATATCAAGATGCGGTTGGTGGATTGGCAACAGGAATCCAAGCCATCGCTAAGAAGAAACAGGTACGCCGTCTATTTTCATTCATGAAAAAAGCTGTTCCGCGTACTCTTCGCGGGAGCTGGCCTGTAACCAAGAATGTGCGCGGTTTGCGTGTAGCAACACCTGACCGTTGGCGCCTTGATGTTGGTACTACGAATAAATCAAAAATCAAGAAGCTTTGTGTGGAACGGGTCGACCCCTCTGGATTTCGTGAAGTTTCCATTGGTGCCCTTACTAATCGCGAGACCGCAGCACTGCCTGATGTACCTCTGGCTTTAGCCACCGAGGATTTCTGGGTTGAAAGTACCAATGCTGAGACATTGAGCTTGCCAATCCTCAAATCCGCTATCACCTACCAGCTTCTTACCCCGCAGATTTCCGAAGATGCGATAGAATCTGCGACTGAGCATATAGTTTCACGTCTTCAGCTATTGCGAGACAGTTTTGGTTTTGACAGATCTGTACTTGGAAGAGGTCATCTTCTAGATGCAGACCGTATGGGACGCCCACTTAGCACAATACGTCTAGCACGTTCGACAGCACGGGCTAAGTGGGATACCGATGTGACTGCGAAGGATTTGAGGCGAGCTTGGGACAATGTCCTTGAACCAGCCTTGAAAGAATTCGCTGAGATTGCTGCCCTGAGGGAAGGGGCTGAAGCTGATTGGGGCAAAGGCAGACCTTTGCATCGATACAATACGAAAGTACACCGGGCTCTGAGAAAACTGGATACTGGCAAAGCCACTTCACTTGGACCGACTTTGCAGGAGATTGCTGAGGAGGCTGGTGTTGAGGTTCAAAAGGCTGCAAGAACACTAGAAGAGATGAAGAAAGACGCAGTAGTCTATGAACCGCGCTCAGGTCATTACCGGCTAGTCTAGCGAATTTCACATATTGGAATAGAGCTTATCTTCCTGATCCGTAACTAGACCGTGCTTGAATTCTTCAGATTCTTCCCCCTCTTCCACTATAGACACATCACGGGGCCCTATTCTTCGAGCGTCGTACCCTCTAACTATAACCATGGGGTCTAAATTCGCTTTGTCCGCGTCTTTCCCCCTCCAGATGTAGAATTTTTCCCAAGTGTCGAGAACAAATATCCCGTCACTCTTTAGTGAATCTTCTCGTGCGGGTACTTCTCGAAACCAGATTTCATCTTCTACCTTGTGGACCTTCCATAGTCTGTGTTCATGCCTTCGAGTAGCAACTTCTCGTACAAAACTTTCTGCGCTTTCTCGAGTCACTCGAAAGTTGGGAAATAGCTCACGAAATTCTCGGGGTTCATGTCCTGCTGGAAGACGAAGCAGTTCGATTTCTTCTTCCTTTGTCTGTTTGAGCACTCTGGCAGCTTGGCCCAATGTATGTTCTTCTACTTCGTTTTCAGACCCAACCCAGAGATATAGCTCGTCATCTGCATCTACCAAGTAACAGTCTCTCTTTCCGAATGCTCCTTTTCTGGGCATGCGAATGAGCCTGCCCTTGATGATGTAGTAAACAACTGCTTCCGACATTCGAATCCCCGTTTTGAAATTTGCAATCTTCTGGCTTTTGTTTATGGTCCGGATATTGGACGAATATATGAACAATTCCCTTCAAGATTGCCTTCGTTGATTAGTATTTGCTACTCGTTTTATTCTAAACGAATCGTGAAGTGAACCGCGCTATATCCCATAGATTGCTTGGTAAAAACTGCTTATGCATGTATTCTGTTTCTTAGGAGCCAGAATTGCAGCAAATTGATAAGAAAAACTCTCTACAATTCATTGAGGGAATGGCATGCAACAGAAAAAGCTTGTTGGCATTATTGTTTTCTGTACCATTGCGCTCATATTGATTCACCCGGTTCTCGGATGGCAAAACACCGGTGTCAAAAGCGACCATCTGAATGAGTACTACTTCTGGTGGGATGAAGAAACCCCATTTGCGAATGTATCTTACAACATGCGATACCCCGCAACTAGTGCTAGTAGTCCTCTTGATCAGAGCGATCCAGGATTCCGCGTATCCATGAATGTGGATGGTGGAGAACAGCCCTGGTTCGCATATGCGGCTCTCGAGCTTCATGTTAGAGTTCAAGGACCTAGCTCACCAGAAGTTATGGTAGATGATGTATACTATGGTCAAGATACGATTGACGCATCCTTGGATGAGATGTTCAGCTTCCAAATTGCCACTTCTTCACATTCAAACATCCAGTATGATTGCAAGAGCCTTTCTGAGGAGAATTTCTTCCGAGTGGTATTCATGGGATGCTAACGGTTGGCCAACGAAGTACGACAAAGCATTGACAGTCACTTTAGAGCTGTCACTGGACCCTGATATCACAGCTCAATACAATGTTACTGTGGCTTATACCTACAAATTCTATACTAGTGGCCATTGGATGAATGAAGATGTCACATATTATGATTCTTGGTTGTACTATTACAGCCCTTCGTAGGAATCGAAGATAGTCAAGTGTACTCTCACAACTAATTTATGCCCGGCTTGCATATTATATACCATTCAGGGGGTTGAAAAGACGGATGAATAAGTGGGAAACTGAGTTCCTCCGCAAATTGGTTGAACTGGATACCAACAGCGTTGAGAAACTGAATTACCCTCAGTGCGCAGAAGTATTGATGGATTATTGTAAGGATGCCGGTCTAGAGGTTGAAGTATTCGATTCCGAGGACGGGGGCATATCCCAACCAAATGTTGTTGCCACTATGGATGTAGGCGCCGAGAAGACGGTTTTGCTATGTACTCACTATGACATTGTGCCTGCTGGAGAGAGAGAAGAATGGACTAGAGATCCCTTTGCTTTAACTGTTGAGAAGGGAAAGGCATACGGTAGAGGCGTTAGTGATGACAAAGGTAACGTTGTTGCTGCTGTCAGTGCGGCAAAAGAGCTTATAGCAAATGGCACTTCAAAAGTGAATCTCAAGATACTTATTTCGCCAAATGAGGAAGTCGGCGGCGAATATGGTATTGACTATTTGATCAATGGTCCGCCAACCATCCGTGGTGATTTTGCGGTAGTTGTAGATAGTGGTCCAGAATATGTGAGCATAGGAGCTAGCGGTGTAGTTGCAGGAGCAATCACTATCAAGGGTAAACAAGGACATGCTGGTTATCCCTTTATGTTCAGAAATGCAATACACTTGTCACTACCTTTTCTGGATGAAATAATGCGATTCTCCGATGCAAGACAAAATGTCGAATCCATGGTTCCTGCTCCTCCGGGGTCACCGCATCGAAATCTCTGGGGTCGTTTCAGTATAACCATGTATAACGCAGGAACAAAAACCAACGTGATTCCTGGTAAGGCCCAGATCTGTTTCGATTTGCGCTTGATTCCAGAGGAGAAATCTGAGGATATCATTAACGAGTTTGAGACGTTCTTCGAAAGTGTAAAAGAAGAAACCTTTGTCGATGCTGATTTGGAAATCAAGCACAAGATTGACGGCTGGTCAACGGATCCACAACATCCGATGGTTACTTCTTTCCATGCTGCTGCAAAAGAAGTAGTGTCTCCAGATATTGCACTTTGTGGCGAACTTGGTGGTAATGATGGAACCTACTTCAGGAAAGTTGGCATACCTACTGTTTGCTATGGTGTTATAGCTCGAGACTGTAATTTTCATGGAGTTGATGAATTCATGCGGCTAGCTGATTTTGATAAAGTGAAGAACCTACTTATCCGATTTGCAGAGACTGGTGCCTGATGTCTTCGCTTTCAGACCTAAAAATTGGGGCTCCGGGCCCCTTTCTTCCTCCATGGGAGAATGTTGAGAAGAATGCTCGATTAATTGATTCATTGGGTTATGACAGTATGGCATTCCCAGATCATTTTGCAGGATTTGTACCTGATAGCATATGGACGCCTGATGTTACCCCTTTGGCCCTTGTTCAACAATCCCCTCATACGTACTTCGAGCTGGGGAGCATAATGTCTGCCTGTGCTGTCGTAACCGAGAGAGTCAAGTTGATTTCTGCTGTTACCGAACCGATTCGACGACATCCCTTCTTACTAGCTCAAATGTTCTTGACCCTGGACCATATTAGCCACGGTCGCACCATTATGGGCATTGGTGCAGGGGAGGTTGAGAATATCGAGCCCTACGGGTTATCGTACTCCGCCCAAGTTGGGAAACTTCGAGAAGCACTAGAAATCATTCAGATGATCTGGGAAACTCACGAACCTATCACCTTTGAGGGTCGCTTTTGGAACCTGAAGAATGCAGTAATGTCTTTGAGACCCGCTAGAGAAGGTCACCCACCGCCAATTTGGATTGGAGCGCATGGACCAAAGATGCTAGAGTTAACAGCTGAATTTGGGGATGGCTGGATACCCACATTGCTTAAGCCACACGATTATGGTGAACGGTTGAGAATTATCGAGAATCATAGGGATCGAATGGACAAAGAGGGGAATTTTACGCCAGCTTTGTGGAGCTGGTGTATCCTCGATCAGGACCCGACGATTTGTGAAGAGATGATGGATACTCCATTGGCCAAAGCATTTGCTCTTCTGTATCCCGCAACTGAATGGAAGAAGCTTGGATATTCTCATCCATTGGGTGACGATTTCTACTCGTTGAGGGACTATGTACCCCAAGAGCTGGATCGCGAGACTGCACTCAGGGCGATTGAACAAGTACCAATGGACATTCTCAAGGAGTTTTATCTGTACGGCTCAGCCGAGGACATCATATCTGCGCTCGAAGACTATCAGGAAAAAGGCCTTGAGCACATCATCCTCTGGAATTCTACCGGGATGTTTGATTTGGAACGGACCAAAAACTCTTACAGCATATTGAAACAAATTCTGTCCTATGTCAAAGGATAACACCCCTCTCATCTTGGTTACGCAAAACAAACATAAACTCAAGGAACTCACTCCTCTGTTCGAACGATATGATGTGAATTTCGAAACCTCCCCAATAGAGAAAACGGAGGTCCGCTCTCAGAGTGTTGAGATTATTGCTAAGAAAGCTGCACAAATCGCGTATGACTCACTGAACCGACCGGTAGTCCTAGACGATACTGGATTCTACATTGAGCATCTTGATGGTTTCCCAGGAGCTTATGCAGCCTATGTCCTCGATACAATCGGCACTGCAGGAATCCTCAAGCTCATGGAAGATGCCACTGACAGAACGGCACGATTCATTACGGGGGTTGGATATTGCGATAGCCATCAATGTAGGACCTTCGAAGGTGTTATGGAGGGCCAAATAGGCTATGAAGAAGCAGGAGGGGGCGGCTTTGGATACGATCCTATTTTCAAGCCTGAAGGTTTCGAGAAGACATATGCTGAGCTTGCATTTTCCGAAAAAGTAGAAATTTCTCATCGTACCCGCGCTTTCAAGAAATTCTTGAAATGGTATACAACTTAAAAGCACCAGAATTATCACCATCAGTAGTGGTGGTATATGTCTGTCAGTGAAGCTACGAAAAAGGCGCTGAAGGAGCTCGGTCTTACTGAATACGAGCTCCAAGCATATGTGGCGCTGGTATCCGGTGGCGAAATGTCCGCCTCTGAAGTGAGTTCTGCTTCTGAAGTTCCGTACAGCAGAGTGTATGATGTGCTGAATCGGCTGGAGGACAAAGGATTCATTCAAGTTCGAGGTGGACGTCCTACTATCTATGTTGCCAAGGCCCCTACTGAAGTGGTTCGCCTTGTGAAACTGGAGTGGGAACGACGTTTGGAGAAACACGGGGATCGTGTCGTAGAAGAATTACAGCCACGTTTTGAGAAGGATACACAGGCAACAACCCGTGATGTCTGGGTACTTCACGGACGAGCAGCAATTCTTGCAAAAGCAATGGAAATGCTAGAACAAGCAAGAGATGAAGTTAAGCTATCATTACCGAGGCTTGACTTGTCACTAGAAGATCTCGATGCTGTTGTTGAAAGGGTTCTAGAGCTCAAGGCAAAACGGGTGCGGATTCTAACCGCGGATGTTGATGAAACAATTGAACCCGTCATACCATCGGAATATGAAGTCCGGACAAGGGATCGAGTTTTTGGTGCTGGCTTGGTTGTTGATTCTGAACAAACACTGATTATCATTGCAGGCGGAGAGGATGAAACCAGTTTTGTTGGCGTTTATTCGTCTCATGCCGTTTTCGCAGCTATTGCGAATGCTTACTTCGATTCGCTATGGGATGAAAGCACTGATTTCGGGTGATACAGGAGCTTTTTAGACCTAACAAAGACCATTCTCTGAGGTCCGTTTATTGGAGGATCTCAGGGGTTTGTAGAATGGATGGATTGGAAGCTAAGCTCACGCCTAATGCCCAAGCATTTCTCGATAAAGTAGAGTATTTCCAGATTTCTAATGGTATTGCCAGCGTGGAAGATGAACACCAACACCTTTACGAAATAGTTGAGAATTTCAGAGGGAATCTCTATGAAGCACTGGTTCAAAGGCTTAAAGAAATACTGAGACCGGGCGGTGTGAAAATCGTTACCGAGAGCGACCTTTCGTCCATTGTTAATGAGCTTGTGAGGACAAATGCGTCAATCTTACGGAAACCAGAATTAAGCACCCTTTCGGTAGCAGTAGAAAAACCTGGTATGTCTATGAAACGAATGAGTACGGAAATTACAGATTTAAGCTATAACCAAGTACGAAGAGCGATGTCCAGGTTAGAGAGTAATGGCATCTATACTGTACGTGGTCTTTTGAATGCGTCCTTGTTGGGACTACGGCGATACCTCATTGTGCTCGATTCGCCGAACCTTATTCCCACAGGACCATATTTTCACAAATTCTTGTTCACAACTACAGCTCAGAAAGTGTATGTTGTAGCCACCTTTCCTAAAGAAAAGGAGGCTGATTTTCTAAATATGGTGCGATCACTCCGGACAGATGCAAGAAGTGTAACAGCCTACTCGCTGTCGAGAGGCTCTCTCCATTTCAGTCCAGCCTACTACTCGGAGGAAAAACGATCATGGGAAATCGAACCACTACACTTTGGCATGATGCTTCGACAAGGAGGTGAAGAGCTAGTGTTTGGTCGTCCAATACGACATTCTGATGAAACCGAAGTTATTCTCGCGAATTCTGAACCGAAAATACTTCATGTTCTCCAACAGTCCTATAACATGTCCATTTCACAGATTGCATCTAAGACTGGCCTTTCAGAGACTACAGTGGTAGAAACACGCCTGTGTTTATTCAATGATCGTATTGTGCTCCCTCGCCCACATTTACGCATTCCGACATTACGGGAAATGCTTCTTTTTCATATGTCTGATGCAGCTGGGGATTTGTTTGCTACGTCTCGTTATCTACCCATAACCTACAGCTCGAAACTTGAAAATCTAGAGACCTCCGAACAGAGGATATTGCTTCTAGCATACTGCAGAGGCGGATTGACAAAGCAGATGAAAGACTTGGCATTACGTGCTACTTCGCTTGTTGATAACGTCGTGGTTCACAGACTGCAGTGTGGAATATCTGATTGCGTCCCTGTTGAGACCATGTATGATACCAAGAAGGGGGAATGGATTTACAGCAACACTCTGTTCGACGCTATCGGGTACAACACGATCAAACGAAGTGCGTCACGGGACAGCATTCCTCTTGACTTGTCTTGGTAACCTTGCTATCAAAATCCATATTTGGGCGCCTGAACTGATTCAGTTTTGCAGAAAGGGCGTCCGGCTATGTTTGAAATAGTGTTTCTTGGAACAGGTGGCTCCATGCCTACTGAAGGCCGGAATCTTCCTGCTGTAGCTGTGCGGTTCAAAGGGTGGATTTTCCTCCTTGACGCAGGCGAAGACGTTCAGCGGCAATTTCAGAAGGCCAACTTAGGTCTTAACAAGAACATGGCTGTATTCATAAGCCACATGCATGCTGATCATATCCTTGGTTTACCAGGACTCTTACTCAGGTTTTCTCTGCTTGGCAGAATCAAACCACTTTCTATCTACGGACCTCCACCGTTAGTCCAATACGTAAAATCATGTCAAGAGACTATTCACCTGGGTACACCCTTTGAGACAACAGTGTATGCAATCGAAGAGGGCCCTCTTCTTGATGTTGATGATCTGTCTATCGAAGCCTTTGAGGTAGACCATCGCGGATTCGCTTTGGGCTATTCACTCACCTATCAGCGGCCAACTGGCCCTTTCATTCCTGAAACTGCAAGGGATTTAGGAATCCCTGAAGGCCCCTTGTGGGGCAAGCTGTCTTCTGGTGAGGCTGTTGAACTGGAAAACGGCCAGATTATTGAACCACAAGAGGTTACAGGTCCAAAGCCCCCGCCTATCAAAATCGTCTATTCCGGTGATACGCGATATTGCGACACACTTGTAGAAGCGGCTCAAAACGCAGATGTACTGATTTCTGAAGCTATGTACACCTCTGAGCATGCTGATTTAGCCGAGCCTCGTGGTCACATGACCGCTACAGAAGCAGCACAGCTAGCAGTAGAAGCAGATGTAGATCTATTGGTGCTAACTCATTACAGTCCACGCTACGAAGATGGTGGACAAATCGCACATGATGCTAGAACGATATTCTCCAATTCGATTGTTGCTGAAGACTTGATGCGAATCAAGATGGATACCGAGGGCAATCAGCAAATCATTCGTCCGTGATACGGATACTCAGATGGTGAAACGAATTGCTTCCAATGGGTGCCGTGTTATCATTCTCTGTATGATTTTACGTTTCAAGTATTCACCGCTATTCCCTAAAATGATTTGTTTTGCATAGCCGCGGAGGACCTTGTCCTCTGAGAGTAATCTGATAAGCCGCGAGATACGGTCTTCAGATTGAAACAGGGTTTCTGCTATGAATCTTTCAATTTCCAGCTGTTTTCCTAATTCTTCTGCTATTCTTTCTTGATATGATATGACATGTGCGGCCCGTTTCATATCAACAGCCTCTTTGGCTACTTCAGCCGCAATTGTGCCTGAGCGTATGGCATAATAGATACCCTCACCTGTTATCGGTGATGCTAATCCGGCTGCGTCACCTAGAAGCATAGTCCTTCGGCTGACCAGTTTCGTACTTCTAGTGTAGAAAGGTAACCTGAATCCTTGCTGATTTGGCTTTTCCACTTCAATCTTCTTGTTCTTCTGCACTTGTTGAAGGAATGATTCCCATTCAGCTTTAAGATTCTCAGCTTTGTCTGATCTGCATCCAAGCCCAATGCTGATTTCCTCTCGCCTTGGGAAAAACCAGCCGTATCCCCATTTGATGGCACCGGGATAAATCTCAAGGCCCAACCGACCGGTTGAATCCTTGTAGCTGATTTCTTCAATAACCCTTTCTTTTAGAGGTATATTGGTGGCAAACCCTATAGCTACTTCATCTGGCTGCCAGCAGTCCCGTATCTTCATACTTCTGGCAACAACACTTTCAAAACCGTCTGCACCTGCTATTAGCCTTGCTTTGAAGGAATCTCCTTCACATAGAACCCGTACCGCCCTTCGAAGCTGCTCACAAGCTACGGCTTTGACATTTTCAAAAACATCTACACCTGCTTCTTTAGCCCTCTCTAATAGGGAAGAATCAAAACGGGAACGCTTCACCATGTATCCCTTCTTCTTCTGTAGAGTTAGTTCAACACTGTCCCCTTCAGGTCCAAGGATGCTTGCAGAGTAGAACTTCCTTTCCGCTATTTTGTCAATGGGAACACCCAATTCTTGTTCTACTCGCGGACCAATTGCTCCACCACAGATTTTCTCACGTGGGTGTTTCTCTTTCTCCAAGATTGCAGTATCCAGCCCTGCAAGAGCTGCCTTTCTAGCACATGTGCTTCCTGCAGGACCGCTTCCTACTACAACCAAATCGTACATCCTTCTCGCTCCCAGAATAACAACGCTAAGGCACTAGATTACTCTATGTACAACATACAACTCGTTTTTGTATTATGTAGCTTTAGCATTGATAATTGGAATGAAACATACCAGATTTCAGCTCTTCATTCAGGGCTTCATATCGCGATTTCCTTGTGGAAACACGATTCCTCACCAAGGTGGCAGGCGACCCCCGTTTGATTTACAACATAAACAATAGAATCGTTGTCGCAGTCAGCGAGAATCCTCACTATTTCTTGTATATTTCCTGACGTTATGCCTTTCTTCATAACTCGACCATGAGATCGGCGGTAATAGTGCGCATAGCCTGTTTCGATCGTCTTCTCTAAGGCCTTTCTGTTGACGTATGCTAGGGTGAGAACGTCGCTGTTTTCGTTGTTCTGAACAACAACAGGAATCAGACCGTTACCTTTTGCGAAATCCAAGTCTTCTATTTCGATTCTAATCATATTCGTATCACTACTCCATTCTCATGCAGATACTCCTTGATGACGGGAATGGGATATGAGCTGAAATGAAACACTGATGCTGCCAAAGCTGCATCTGCATTAGCTTCTCTAAGAACTGAAAGAAAATGATTGGGTTCTCCTGCCCCACCACTGGCGATTACAGGTATTCCTACTGAATCGACGATTGCCTTAGTTAGTTCCAGATCATACCCTTCTTTTGTTCCATCTCTGTCCATAGAGGTAAGCAGGATCTCTCCCGCCCCCAAACGCTCGACCCTTTTTGCCCATTCAATACAGTTCATGCCAGTTGCTTCCCGTCCACCATGGATGTAAACCTCCGCTGCTGGTTGGCGGTTCTTTTCTACATCTCTATCCGCCGGCGCGAGCCGCTTGGCATCAATTGCAACAACGACGCACTGCGAACCGAAAACTCGTGCTACTGCCCCAATAAGATTGGGGTCCTTCACAGCGGCAGTATTCAGCGTGACCTTGTCTGCCCCACTCTTCAGAATCGATCTGATATCATCAAGATTCCTTAAACCCCCTCCAACTGTGAACGGGATATCAATCTCGGATGCGACCGCGGTAACCGTTTCACCAAGAATCTGTCTGGATTCTACCGACGCAGTTATGTCAAGGAATACAAGTTCATCTGCTCCATTGTCCCTGTATCTTATAGCTAGTTCTACTGGGTCTCCGGCGCCTCTCAAATCAACAAAATTGATGCCTTTAACAACTCTTCCGTGGTCTACATCCAAACAGGGTATTACCCTCTTTGCAAGCGTCATTTCTGCACCTCCTGAGTGTTTATCGCCTCTCGGAGCGAGAATCGCCCTTCATACAATGCTTTTCCCACAACTACTGCATTTGCACCTATGCGGGAAAGTGATGAAAGATCCTTCACAGAGGATACGCCACCAGCCGCAATAATATTGACATCATTTCGTGAACATATATTGGCAAGTTCTGCAATATCTGGCCCTTCAAGAGTACCATCTCTGTCTATTGCAGTGAGGAGAAACCATACGAAACCAATCTCTGAGAGATAATCCATAGCCTCAAGAACCGTTGTATCCGTTTCTACTCTCCATCCATCAATGCAAACACATTCTTGCTGATAGTCCAAAGCTGCTACTATACTGTCTGGACCATATTCTCTCAACAAACCTATGGCTTCATGCATGTTTCCGATTATCATAGAACCTAAGATGATTCGACAATTGTCATTCTGTAGCAGTTTTGAGGCAATATCCCGTGATCTTATGCCTCCCCCAACTTGAAATTTGCAGTCAATTTCTTCGATGATTTCTTTTATTATGTCTCGGTTGTGCCCATGTCCTGTTGCTGCATCCAAGTCGATTATGTGTACCGTCTCAGCACCACTGTCAGCCCAACTAGCCGCTACTTCTATCGGTGTGCCCCAATGAGAATAGTTACACCGTTTGCTGGCCTTACCCTTCTGCAATCTTACAACCTTTCTATCCATTATGTCAATTGCAGGAATAACTTCCATCATCTCATCCCTCCATAATGTCAAGAAAATTGGACAGGATTTTTCTACCATCAGATCCTGATTTTTCCGGATGAAATTGAGTACCGAAAAAGGTACCATGTTCTACAATAGATGGAAATCTTACTCCGTGTTCTGTTTCCGCCAATACTACTGAGTCAGCATTTGGTTCGGCGAAGTAGGAATGTGCGAAGTAAAACCATGAGGATTCGTCTAGCCCTTCCAAGATAGGGCTGTCAGTCAACGTCTTGATTTGATTCCATCCCATATGAGGCACCCGTATCGTTCTTGGAAACCTACGAATTCTTCCTGGAATGAAACCAAGGCCTTCTTTGTTCCCCTCCTCGCTAAATTCGAAGACCAATTGCAAACCGAGACAGATTCCAAGTACTGGTATAGAGGATTCCAGATACGCCCTGATGGCTGAACTGAATCGCTTGATTCGTTCAGCTGCAACGGAGAAACTTCCGACGCCTGGAATCACAAGCCCTTTTGCATTGCCTATTTCCTCGGGCTTAGAACAGATTCTCACGTTGCAACCTTGACGCACCAGCGCATTCCGCATGCTGAACAAGTTGCCTGCGCCATAATCGATGATGCCGATAATCATAGACACCCCTTTGTACTCTGTGGCAACTGCTCTGTTCCCCTTTCCGCAATTGCTTGGCGGATGGCCAATGCAATGGCCTTGAATGCGGCTTCAGCTCTGTGATGGTCATTCTCACCGTATTCTATGTTCACGTGTAAGTCGATTTTCATGGAGAAAGCAAAACTTCTGATGAAATGTACCAAATCCTCTGTTGCAGTCTTCTCTATCCGTTCGCCTTTGAATCCTAAATCAACAACAGCATAAGGCCGTTCAGCCAAATCAATGGCTGCTCGTGCAAGTGAACATTCCATTGGCGTGAAAGCGAAGCCGAATCTCGCTATGTCCTTCCTCTTACCGAGGGCTTCGTTCATTGCCTGCCCCAGGACCAAGGCAGCATCTTCTATGATGTGGTGTGTGAGATCACCACTCGCACTCATGGTAATATCTATCAAACTATGAGTGGAGAAGGTTGCTAGCATATGAGAGAAGAATGCAGGTGTAACCTGGAGGTCATGCTTTCCAGTCCCATCGAGATTGACTTCAACGGAGATATTGGTTTCGCGGGTGTCTCTTGTCCGTGTTGTCCTTCTCATGAAATAGCCTCCTTGAGAGCATTGACGAAGTAATCCATGACTGCTTGAGGCCCAACTGTAGCTCTGATGCAGTTTCTGTGTTCAAGAACACGCCCTATGTTACGGACTTCTACTCCCTTCTGTGCCAGTTCTGCAGTGATTCTACTTGAAGATTGCTCGGTTTTGAATAACACGAAATTGGTCTCGGAATCAAATGCCTTGACTGTCGATAGGTCATTCAATCTCGAAATTAGATGCTTACGTTCTCTTATTGCCTCTCTAATCGCCTTCTTTACCAACTCATCCCGTTTTAGAAGCCGAATGGCAATTTCTGTAGCGAGAGAACTAACTGGAAAGGGATGTTGCATTGATGTCTTGATAGTGGAGATGATGTTCTTCTCTCCTAGAGCATATCCAATCCTGAGTCCTGCTAACCCCAAGGACTTGGAGAAGGTTCGAATGATTACAAGGTTCTCGTAGGATTCAATGAAGTCCACGAAACTGGTACCTGCAAAGTCTGCATATGCCTCATCAATAACAACCAAGCTATTTGTCTGTGATAATACCTTCTCAACGCTGCTTTGGCCGAATGTGCGTGCAGTTGGATTGTTTGGAGAACAAAGAAACACCAATTGACATACAGAATTGAGTTCTGCAAGCAGCTTCTTGACGTCTAGTGTAAAATCGTTCTTGAGAGGAACTGTTCGGTATGTGGCGCAATTAGCCCGCACATATCTCTTGTACATGGAAAATGTTGGGGTGACAGAAACGACCGTACTGCCTGGCCCGGCTATGGCCCTTACAAGAAGGTCTATCAGTTGATCGCCCCCGTTTCCTACTAGAACACCCTCCGGACTGCAATTGTGCTTCTCTGCTAGCAGCTTCTCCAATTTACGTACTGACTGTGAAAAGTATATCCTCGGATCTACACTACTTGCAGCTTCTACCATGATTTCGTTGAGTGTTTCGCGATTAAGGAAGAGATTTGCATTGGCGGAAAGCATTGCCTTTCTGTGTGTCGACAGGACACCAGTGTCCTTGCTAGGTTGATAAACTGGTGTTCGGCGAGATATATCACCTAACCTCCTTCGCCATGATGAACTACCGCATGTCATTCAATGAACCTCCCTTCTACTGCCTTTCCGTGATTAGGAAGACCCTCGCTTTCAGAAAGAATTTGGATGTGCGGTGCAACCTGTTTTAACCCGGAACGGCTGCTTTCCACAATCATGAATGATCTCATGAAGTCGTTTACAGATAATCCCGAGAATGCATTCCCAAACCCCCCAGTTGGGAGAATATGATTTGTTCCTAAGCAGTAGTCACTTGCAGCAACAGGTGAATAATCTCCAATGAGAACTACTCCTGCCGAGGTGATTTTCTCAGCTATTCCCTTTGCATTCTTGGCCATGATTTGAACATGCTCAGGAGCATATTTGTTGGCAAACTCTACTCCCTCCTCCATATTCTGGCACACATATATGAGGGCGTTTTGTTGTAGTGCTTCAAAAATGGTCTCTGCTCTAGCTACAGAAGAAAGCCTCTTTCGCAGTTGTGATTCAACTTTGCTTGCTGTCTCGTTCGATGAAGTTACCAATAGAACTGAGGCGTCAATATCGTGTTCCGCTTGGGAAATCAAATCAAGGGCAATAAACTCTGGTTTCGCTGAGTTATCTGCAAGCACTAGAAGCTCACTGGGGCCTGCAGGCAAATCTATCTGAACATCTGCTGAGACGATCCTTTTCGCCAATGTGACATACTTGTTTCCTGGCCCTACAATCTTCTGAACTTTCTTGATGCTCTCGGTCCCATATGCTAGTGCTGCTATTGCTTGAGCCCCACCAACGCTATACACCTCATCAACCTGACATCTGTCAGCTGCTACAAGTGTTAACGGGTGTATGTTCCCCTTTTCATTGGGGGGCGTACAGATAACGATTCTCTTGACACCAGCTACTCTTGCTGGAACTGTTGCCATCACAACCGAACTTGGATATGCGGCAAGACCACCAGGTATGTAACAACCCACACGGCTGATTGGGCATACTCTACTCCACGTTCTAATACCGTCTGATTTGAAACTGAATTCCGCTCGCTGGAGGTATCTTCTGCTAGTAGCGGCTAGTCTACTTATTGCAACCTCGATGGCGGCTACTTGCTTCTTGGTTACTTGATTGTATGCATCTTCGATTTCTTGGCCTGTAATTCGAAACCTTCCATCTAGGTCAATTCCATCGAATTTTTGGGTATATCGAGAAACTGCTCTGTCACCTTCCTTTCGGACCCTGCTTACAATTTCTTTGACATTTCCATACAATTCGCTTCTGTGTGTTTTTATGTAGGGCCATCTAGATTCTAGCAAATCCTGCGGAATAGAATTCACTTTTCTGATATTCAGTCTTCTACCAGTCATTGGCTACCGCCTCCACCAACTCCAATCGCATCAAGAGGCAAAACCTGCCTGGGTTCATACACAACAAGACCCTGTGCCAATTCCCGGAGTATAGGAATGAATTTGAGATACTGCTGTCTAGCAATCACGGTATTGACAGCCACCCAGTCCTGATCAGAAAGAGGGGATATAGTGGGTCTCTTGAGAGCAGGTAGCCGTTCTAAGAGATCATCGAGGTTCTCTTTTTTCACGTTCACAAACACGTGAAGTTTCTTTCTCCCGTCAATGACCCCCTGCAGTAGAGTCATAATATCCATGATTTTTGAGGCTTTCACTGAATCTTCAAGAGATTCCTTATTTGAAATCAGTACTGCAGAGGATTCCATGATTACCTCGATGACCTTGAGACCATTTCGCCGGAGAGAAGTACCTGTATCAACCACCTCTACAATGGCCTCTGCAGCAATTGGGGGCTTGGCTTCAGTTGCTCCAAACGACAGGTAGATAGATACATTGGGGTTATTCCCTGTTCGCCACCATGGAGTCACCACCAGAGGCTTCTTGTCCCCAAAATGCTTCCGATATACCTCGTTCTCTTGTATTGTCCTCGTAGCGATATTGGGGTATTCGGTAGCTATTCTCAGAGATTTCTTTTCTTTTCCATATTTCTTGAGAAGATCTGACAGCGATGACACATCATCCATTCGCTTCTGTACTGCAACTACTAGGGAAATGGTGCTGTATTCAAGATTCAATAGGGTTTCTACCTGAGATTCGGTTTCGATAACCCAGTCTTTACCAGTTATCCCAATATCCTGCAACCCCTCTTCCACATAGATTGGGATTTCTTGTGGTCGTAGAATTCTCAGTTTGATATGGTGATCATTTATTGATGGACTGTACGTGCGCTTTTCTCCAGATATCTTGTAGCCGGCGCGTTCCATTGTTCTCATTGTATCTTTCATCAAGTGTCCATTTGGCAATGCAAGTCTTACTTGTTCCATAAGAAATCACCTAGAATTACGTCAGGATTTTTAGAGGTTCGGAGCAACTCAACATGTGGAGTATATTCTGCTCTGAAGCTCAAATTGTCTGTCCTGAAAAACAATACTCGCGGAGAAGCCACTAGAGGTTGTCTGCTGTTGACGTCTATGACCTGTGCATTACAGATGAACACAATCGCCACAGATGAACACAATACCTCATTATGCACTTCACCTGAACTCTGCGGGCGTATGACGACATATAAGCATTGTTGTATAGATGTGTACATTGATTGGAGATTACATCGGAACTTAACTACTATTCCACCCTTCATCCCTAAACTGGCTATCGCAGAGACAACCTCTTCGGAATCAATAAAACCCATTCATGAGTTTGCAACTCGGAGTTGGTATCAATCAATTCAAAGAAAAAATCGCGCGTCTGCCTTATTTCTACTGGAGGCACCATCTCTAGCATATACGATGAAGAGCTTATGGCATATCGCCCGGGATTGTCTGCTGAGAAACTGCTTGAAGCCCTTCCTGAGGGAACGAGTGATATCAAAGTAATCAAACAGGATTTGTTTCAGCTTGATTCAGCAAATGCTCAACCTCATCATTGGGTTGAGATAGCTGCTGCCATAAAGGAAGCTGATGAGTCCATTGAGAACCTTGATGGTATTGTAGTTCTTCACGGTACTGATACTATGGCATACTCAGCGTCAGCAACAAGCTTCTTCATCCAAGAATTCGGCCGCCCAATTGTTTTTACTGGCTCTCAGATTGCGGCCAGTGTACCTTGGAGTGATGGTCCAAGGAACCTTCTTGATGCACTTAGGGTAGCGGCTTGGGGTGATATCGGTGAAGTTTGCATCGTATTCAATGGCGAGATACACCGTGCAACCCGAACAAGGAAAATCCGGGAACGTGCTCTTGACGCCTTCGATACATTCGACCAAACCCCACTAGGTGTGCTGGCACGGGAAATAGTGCTCTACGAATCTCGTATGAGACGAACAGATCCTTCTCCACAGTATGATTTCGCCTTGGATGAGCGTGTATTTCTGTTGAAGACATTCCCGGGCATGAATCCTGATGTTTTTTCAAAAATCGTAGAGCTTGGCTACAAGGGCATTGTGATAGAAGGATTCGGTTCCGGAAACATTCCAACACAAGAGAATTCTCTTACTAGTGCCATTCGAGAGGTTGTTCAAGGCGGCTATCCGGTTTTTATCAGTAGCCAATGTGCATTTGGACAAGCCGACTTGTCGCTCTATGAAGTTGGTAAAGCGGCACTCGAAGTAGGAGCCTTGAGTGCCCATGATATGACTTCGGAAGCCGCTGTTGTCAAACTCATGTGGGTGCTTGGTCACACAAAAGACCTAGAGGAGATTGAAGAAATGATGACCACCAATTATGTAGGCGAAATTTCTTTCTCAGGGGCGGTTGGCCTTCGCGGAACCTAATCAAGAAAAACGGTGAAACGTCAGTTTTAAATCGCCATCACCGTGACCTTTGCCTGTTCAATGGATGCGTAGCGCATTCACAGTATGGAAGTAAGCCCGGATAGCCAAGTGGTTGGCCTGTCACATTTCGTTGCAGGTCCATAAACGGCGGCAGCCTGGAACGGGTGTCTTCAATATACAACCCCTACGGGCAGCTGCTGTCCTTTGTGGACGCGTGCGTTCGAATCGCACTCCGGGCGCTTCTCTTACCAAAAGTGCGCCGCTTCATGATAACTATTATAAGGTCACTTCATTCACCCCGGAGTGAATCAGACCAGATAATAATGAGGCTGTAGACCATGTCCGAACAGAAGTATAGACACATCGTCCGATTGGCCGGTACAGACATTCCTGGAGAGGAGGATATCCTCCAAGGGTTAACCCAGATTACCGGAGTAGGTCTTAGAGTGGCGAAAGGTATAACTCGCCGCCTAGGACTTGATGGATCAACACGGATCGGTTTTGTGAGCGAAGAACAAGTTGAGAAGATAGAGGACATGCTCGACGATCCAGTTAGCAAAGGTTTTCCCAAATGGTATGTGAACAGACAACGGGATCGAGTCAGCGGAAAGAATCTACATCTTCTTGGGTCTGATTTGAGATTCGCACAGCGAACAGATATTGAGCGATTGAAGCGGATTCGATGCTGGAGAGGTGTACGTCATCAGTTGGGCCTCAAGGTACGTGGTCAACGAACACGGACTACCGGTCGTGGTGGTATGGCTGTTGGTGTATCCAGAAAGCGAATCAAGCGAGAGAGACGAGAAGCCGAGGAAGAAGAGTAGGAGAGATAAGCTATGGGAGATCCAAGACGACAACAGAAGCACTATGTGATACCCAAGCGACCTTTTGATTCGGATCGCTTCGAAAGCGAACTACAGCTAATTGGAACATATGGCTTGCGAAATAAGAAGGAGCTTTGGATTCATAGAACAAAGCTCTCGGACTACCGACGACAAGCTCGGAATATCCTAGCTCTTCCACCAGAAGAGCGACATGAACCGACAAAAGAATTGATTAAGAAACTAGAGCGTCTTGGTGTTCTGTCGGGCGAAGCTACACTCGACACGGTACTCGATCTTACAGTTGAAGATCTCCTAGAGCGGAGGCTTCAGACAATTGTTTTCAAGAAGGGAATGGCCTCTTCATTGCACCATGCTAGGCAACTAGTTGCTCATGGTCATATTGCTCTCGATAGAGCAAGGGTAATGACCCCGAGCAGAATCATTAAAACCTCCGAGCAAGAGCTAATTGACTATGCCCCCGGCTCACCACTCAATGATGAGTCACATCCTGCTAGAGTGGCAGCTGCTGAAACAGCCGAAATGATGGCTGAGACAGGGGGGCCTTCACGCGACAGATATAATGAACCGGGTCAACCCGATTAGGAGATAATAAGAAATGAGCAAGAAAGACAATCGGGATAAATGGGCAATTGCCCACATTTATGCTTCATACAACGATACTATTGTACATCTCACGGATATCACTGGTGCCGAGACTATTTCACGCAAATCTGGTGGAATGGTTGTTAAGGCAGACCGAAACGAATCCTCGCCTCATGCTGCGATGCAGGCTGCTTTCCAAGCTGCTCGAGAAGCAAAGGACAAAGGAATCTATGGTATCCACATTCGTGTACGTGCTCCTGGGGGACACGGTCCAAAAACTCCTGGACCTGGTGCACAGGCAGCTATTCGTGCCCTAAGCAGAGCAGGGCTCAGGATTGGTATTATTGACGAAGTTACTCCCATTCCACACGATGGTACACGAAAACCAGGTGGCCGACGAGGCCGCAGAGTCTGATCAAGCTTTCAATTGCTTGCAGTCCCTACATTAGGGCATGTGCCATTTCTTGATAAGCTCACTAGGTCTACCGCTGTTTTGCTTTCCTACTCTGGCGTGAGGTCTAGTTAGATGCCGTTGGGCTCTGAGCGGCGGTAAGTATAGCTTTTTTGAGAGTTCTCGAGGTATCACTTCTTTGATTTTCTTCCCATCACGAGCCCTGAAACCACAGTTTTTGCACTTGTAGCCCTTATTGCGTCCGGCGCTTGTCATTCGCCGAGAACATTCCGGACATATTGGATTGTGATACTTCGCTTTTTCTGCTAGTTCAATGACTTCCATTCCTTCCACATTAACAGTCATACCATGAGTTCGTGAAGCGGGACGTATCCCTGAATGCAGTATCAGTTTATCCCCGGGTATCAGTTTCAGCACGGTCTTCCTGAAATCCCCGGTTGGTTCGTATGCTGCACAATCGATAGTTCCAGTAGCATCTGACACTTGGAATATAGCATGCCCTCCCTCTATCATTTCTGGTTTTGATTTGACCTCACAGAAAACGGTTGCAGCCATATAGGGTCTTAGATTTTCGATTTCGACCCTATGTTGGAGGTGTTCACCCGTTCCTTGATTGGTTCTAAAAAGCAACCATCTTTCTCTATTTGGAGTACTCTGCACCATCTTCCCAGCTGTAACTGTGTCAACGGCATTCTCACCTCGTACGCCATAAACAACGGGATCTGGACCATGAGGAGCGATTAGGACCCTTCCTGTTCGACGATCAATGTTGGAAAAAACAGTATTGTCCATTTTCTTGTCCATCTTTCTTACAGATTTGGGTTCGACACCTCTATCCCGGGAGTGATCCTCTTGACTCCGGTAGGCTATGAATTCGTAAGTGTAATCATCAAAGAGTTGATTCCCAATTGCGGAAAGGGCTCCTATGAGTCCACGTTTGTTCCCATAGGCATGAACATCCACTTCCAGTTCCTCAATGAGGCGGCGGACAAAGGTTATTGGAATTACTCGCCAGAGTGCCCGTTTTGATAGAGCTACGAGCATGGATGGTACTTCCCCTTTTACAAGCACAATTCCGGGGTTTGTATTCAAGTATTCCTCATCTATGTATTCCTCGATGGCCTTCTGGAGGATATTTTGAATGCTATCAATGTGCTTTTCTTCTGTCTTGAATCGAAGCGCAATCGAACCATTCCCTCGTGTGCGATAGGGTATGTTAGGATTCAACCTGATGAGATTAGGGTAGTCGAGCCACTCTACTTCGAGGGCATCTAGCTTTTCGACAATGATACTACCAAAATGAGTCGTACATCTTCCCCGGGGACTATCAATGTCATCGAAACCTATATGCAGCGTTTTGCGAGTCATTATTCATCCGCTCGACAGTTGTCACAAATGGTGGCTTCACCATCTTTGACCCCGTGATCTTCACATACAAGTCGACCACAAACATCACAAGCTCGTGAAGCCAAGTATTCCTCACAGATATAGCAACGGGCCTCCATGCATACCAGACAAATCCCTTCTTGTTCCAACACATCATCTCTACAGACATAGGCTCCACACATGCTGCATTGTGTTAGTGTGGAGTCAGAGTCTCCACAGATTTCACATGACTCGCCCGGGTTAAACAGCATGATATTCACAAATGAAAAGCTGAATGACAAACCTGAAATTTGTTGTGGAATGGGTTGTATGTATCATGGCAGAAGTTGAACAGCGGCGCCCTCAAGTGCTCATCTATCACACCGGACAATGCGATCCGAAGAAATGCACGGGTTTGAGGCTTGAGCGGATGAAGAAAGCGAAGACCCTCAATCACATACGTCAGATTCCCCATGGGTCAGTTGTCCTTAATCCCATTTCCGAAGTGGCATTCTCAGTCGCAGACCGTCAATCCATGTTTCGTCGTGGCCTTGTAGCGCTTGATTGTTCGTGGCGTCAGGCAGAATCGATTTTTCGTGAGGCACGCCAGGGTATCCAGCGCGCCCTGCCCTATCTTCTTGCAGCTAATCCCATCAATACGTACAAGCCAATCAAGCTTTCAACAGCTGAGGCCCTTGCTGCAGCCCTATATATAGCAGGTCTGAAGGAAAGAGCTGAAGATTTGCTATCTGTTTTCAAGTGGGGTCCCAACTTCATAGTTCTGAACAAAGAATGGTTGGATGCTTATGCTGAATGCCGTACCAGCTCAGAGGTTGTGGAGGTTCAATCTGAAATCATGGAATTTCATAAAAAATGACCTACTAATTTTGAAGAGTGGCCAGATTCGGTTCAGTTTTCAGGATTTTTCTGACAAATCATGTCGTACCCTTCGACATAGATTGGCTTTCGACAAAGAAAACTCATCAACTTCATGAAGAAAAATGGCCTTGGTCCGAAGCAGTAACCCCAATTCTGTTCCGTCAATCATGTTACCAGCGATTGACCTCGCGACATCGAACTATCGCTCTCTACCCGGCGCCTCAGGTCGACTCGTCACAGGCGCACTCTTGAGATTGCTCCCCAGTGTTGGGCCGTTTCATCGTTTCCAAGTAGATCCTCAGCAGAGCAATGAAGCTCCGCATCATGGTCGTTTCTTGCTTGGACGTGTCGTTTCTGCTCCCAGAGCGAGGCTCTCACCTCCCTGCTTTCGCAGGACTGGCATCGACACGGAGTTGGGAGTTTCCTCAGCGTTCTGTCCAATGGACGAACACCGTCAGTCGCTCTTTCGCTCCAAGGCTATTGGTAATGATGTAATCTGAACATAAAGGGTTTGACCTAGTAGCACTTGCTAATCTTATCTATGCATAGAACGATTCTACATTGCCTAGTCCCGTTTCCACATTGAAGGATACCGCCCTCGTTCCATCAATACGCGCTCCGTCACTGCAACAATTCCCGTGTTCTTCTTTGCTATCTCATTGCTACTCCCTTGGCTGCGGGAAAGGGCAACAGCTTCACCCTTCATCGTCCTGAGAAGTACCATGTCTCCCTCTTTGATTCCTGTTGTAAGCCTGACAATGCCGTTTGCAGCCAAATCAGCTCCGTGACATATGGCATCAACAGCACTATCTCTGAGTTCTAGGTATGGAAGATGTTGAAGAGCATACTCAACTGGGAGAAGATACTCGCGCAGTTCTTTCTCGTAACCATCATCTTTCCAGAAGCAATAGGCATCTTTGAGATCATACAGTGAGCAAGTGCGTTTCTCTTCTTTGAAGGGTCCAACTCTGGTTCTTCGGAGTTCTTTCATATGACCTCCGGTCCCCAAAGCGTCTCCCAAATCGTGGCAGAGCTTCCGGATGTATGTTCCTGCCTGACATCCTACTTTCATAAGAACAAGACGCCCTTTGATTTCAAGGACCTCATTATAGTATATTTCTCTAACCCGCAGTACTCTTTTCACGGAAGATCGCAATGGCGGCTTCTGGTATATTTTACCAGTGAATTCCTCGATAACCCGTTTGATTTCCGCTTCTGGTGTGCTTGCATGGAGCTCCAGTATTGTAATGTATTCTTTACCAGCTGAAAGTAGAGCTTGCATAGCTTTGGTGCCATCTCCAATTCCCAATGGAAGCACCCCTGTTACCGCTGGATCCAAAGTTCCACCATGGCCAGCTTTGTCTGATCCGAGTATCTTTCGTGCCCACGTTGCTATTTCGTGACTGCTTGGTCCCGCTGGCTTGTCTAGACTGACAACTCCCTTGTCCAATAGATGTTCAATTGGTATGTCTTTCGGACTCTCGAATCCATATGCTGGATTTGTAGAATCAGTCGCCTTGACTATGATGTCCCTTGGGCGATCTGCCGGCAGGATGCCCATATGTTTCCCGTCCTGAATCTGACTCCATTTAGAGCATTCTGATCTTGCTACGGAACTGTTCAATTAGCTCGGCACTCTCTAAGGCCTCAAGGACTTCATCATCATCTGCTCCCTTTTCGATATCTAGCATTTCTTCCAAGGGCTCCAAATGCTTGATATTACAGGCCCGTCTTCGGACGCTGGATATATGCTTCGGCCCAGTGACCATTACATAATTCTCGTCCATCTCATCAACAACAACACAGTAGCTGCCAGCCTCTCGGCCAGCAGTCTTGACACAGATTCTGCCTGTTTCGTATAATTGCATTTGTTTTCACCAATCCTCGACCCCTCCCTCGTCAATCTGAATCCAAAGTCACCTCGGGGATTCATTCCGTTGGAAGGGGAGAATTATGTGGCTAGTTTACTGGGCAAATATCAGCTTTGTGCTAGGCCCGGATGTGAGGCTACTTATATGAATCCAAGTGGCGAATTGCCGTTGAGAGAATTGAAACAACGCCTTCAAGAGGATATATTTCTGTGTTTAAAATCAGGTCATATACAGAATGGTCGCTTATGTCGATTCCATAGTAGTCTTTGTACCTCTCACGTTCGCTCTCTTCTCTAGTTAGTGTCTCTTCCTTTGCATCTTCAAAAGTTGTTTCATCTCGGTCCGCTATTCTCTGCACTCTAATATCCAACGGCGCTGTTAGTAGAATGCGCAAATCAGCATGCTTTCCCGCCATCCATGCTGCCAATTGACCGTCTAGAATAACATTTCCTTTCTTGGCTTCAGCCTTGAGCCTTGCATCCAGCTTCATATCCACTTTCTTGTTATCTTCTGCATAAGCACTGAATTCCTCAAGATCCATTCCTTTCTCTGCAGCTAATCCCCTGAAAATTTGCCCTGCAGAGACTCTTCTAAGATTGAATTCTTTGGCTAGTCTGTCTGCAACGGAGCTCTTGCCGGTACCATGAAGGCCACCAAGAGTTACTACAAGAGCCATTCTACTATTCTCTTACCTGTCTTTTGATCAGTCTTCGTAATGCTTTGGGGCTCAAGACACCACCATAGGGTCTATTTGGTCGCTTTGATGACTTGCTTGATTTTCTGTTCAGGTTGTGTTTGGCCTCTTTTGGAAGATTCAGTTTCGTCCCGGTAATTGGACAACGACCTTTTGGTGAATAGAATTTCTCTCTATGCACTACGTGACGTCCGCCTGGCGTGGTCTTTTTCCTGTTTGCTCTACCTCTTGTCAACTCTCCTGGTCTTGGCATGATTAATCACCGTTATTCGTTTTGTTCACGAGCATTGTTTTCATCTTTTAAGGGCAATGGTCCACAGCTCTTTTCTTTGAAGTGGGTAAGCTGTGACATTGCCTCTAGTAAGAGCAAGTTTGTCTTACATCACTCGAGTTCCCATAATCCGTTGAAGGATTGACGATAGTCCAAGTCCTGACAGCAGATAAAATCCCCAGAAGGTCATTCCAAATCCTGCAGCTGTTGGAAACCCAATCCATCCAACAAGGAATGGTAGCACCTTGTGAACGCTGAAGGGCAATACCGCAACAATTAGATCTCCTTCGGGACCACTATAGAAACCCCGCAATATTGCGAAGAACAGGGCAAATGGGATGAAGAAGAAGAGTGAGGGCTTACAACGCTCAGAAAGCATCTCACGCTGAATCTTTTCTATGTATCCTCGTTTTCGCTCTAATTTCTTGAGCATCTTTTCGTCCTGACTTTCTTCTGCTTTCTTCTGGAGTTCTTGGAATTCCTTGATTTGCTTCTGATGTCGCTTCAATGTCCGCATATCTGCAAAACGTTTCATTGCAAGATTGCTGATACTTGATATTGTCACTGATACAAAAACCACAAACAGGGCTGAAAGGGGTGGTTCCCGGAAAATTGCGAATGTGGCAGTGAACCAATTCATGAAATCTGCGATTAGGTTCTGCATATGTGGTTACTCCATTACTGTTTCTGCAAGCTTCGCAGCTGCTACCTCTGCTTTGCCTTGCCGATTCTTGATGATTCTTACAGTTGCACCAGTTAAGGTACCTGCCGCTGCTGCTGCGGCTCTGCACATCTCTTGGTGGGTTCTAATCTCGGTGGCCAGCTGCACGTCTCGGTTACGGGTCTCGTCTTGGGCACGCCTGCTGGCGATATTTTCAGGTTCTGCTTCAACCAACACGATGGTCTTTGGCATAATAGCCTTGACGACCCATTCCGGAAGACCAATTAGGAATCCATTGGGCGTCTCTATCAGGGTGTGAGTGTCAACAATAACTCGCGACGCTTCTGCTTTCTTTGCAATGGACTCTCCTGCGAGTCGTTGAATCTCTCGTTGTTTAGTAGTAGGTAGTTTTCGCATTTCATCTCGGTCGGTTACAAGACCTCGTTCTGAAGCCACCTCAAACATCTCTGTACCGAAATTGATAACATTGACTTCTTCACCATGTTCTTCATCAACGGCTTCAACAGCGCCATCAATGACTGTGGTCTTACCAACGCCTGGAATTCCAGTTGCTATTACGACATTTCTTGCATCGCTCATGTTATTGGTCACCTGTCGTATCGTATTGGCTCATCAGCTATCAGGCTTTTAATAGTTCCTTCCCTCGTACATGAATCGAATCATGGCTGTCTTTTGTCTATAGAGTATTTTTGGTATTCTTTTCACTGGAGGGGTGGCCCCCTCCAGATCAGATTTCGCACAGTAGTATGGCTAGAGAATACCAAGTAAGCCCTCGACGCCTTCACCGCCCATGGCGGAGAGTTGCTCCTTGGCAATTTGCTCGTAGTATTGCTTGATGATGGATACCATAAGCAGAATTCCAGTTCCGCTGGCTAGCGCTCCTAGAACATCTGCAGCGGCTGCTAGGCAACCGATGATGACTCCACCAAGTCCAGCTACTACCGGAATATACCTCTGCAATAATCGCTCAAGGACTTTCTCGCTTCTTCTAAAGCCCGGAACAATATATCCAGAATTCAGAAGCTGGCGAGACACATCCCGTGGTGCGATTCCTGAAATTTCGACCCATATAGTGCTGAAACCCCAACAAAGCAACACCATAAGAACGGCATATACGATGATGTGCAGAATACCATCGAACCCTTCATTTATGATACTGAATAGCCCCTGCGGCGGCGTTATGTATTTGGCCAAGCCTCCATCTGCTATCAGCCGCGTGCTATTCGGATCCTGTTTAAAGGTCCCTATGAGGTTGAGGAATGGATTGTTTCCTTCACTGTTGAAGTTGGTGAATATGATTTGTCCAAAGAACAGTATGTTTGCATACAGGGCCTGTGACAGGATTACCGGGATATTCGAGGTATAAAGCAGTTTGATGGGATACCTCGCTTTCATTCCTCGATACTTTGCATATTGAAGGGGTATTTCTACACGAACAGACTCCAGCCAAATGACGACAAAGAAGATTCCAAAGGTCACAGCTAGTGACATGATGCTCGGATTGAAGCCATCACGAACAAGGAACCAGCCCAATCCAACCACTCGACCTTGCTCCGTTCCAATCCCAATCCATCGGAGGAGATTGGAGACGAGCGCAGCTATGATTCCCTTTGGCAGATTGGTCGGATTGCCTTCAGGTACAGTCGTTTCAAATTCGGTAATGTTGAACATGTTGAAGATGACTTGTCCCGCGACATTGGTCATGATGAACAATGAGACACCTGAACCAAGTCCCCAACCCTTCTGTACAAGTTCGTCCATAAGAATGACAACAATACCCGCGATGAAGAGCTGCATGAACACGAAAACTTGGTTGTTTGGGGACAGTTCTCCATATGCGCCACCGAAGATGTAAGCGAGGGCTTGGAATGCTGTCATGAACATGGCCAGTACTTTCTGTCCGCCCGTGAAGAGTGCTCGTTCCTCCGGATTACCGTAATCAACATCGATGATTTTCGACCCTGATAGGAGTTGCATAACAAGTCCTGCAGTGACTATGGGTCCTATACCCAGTTCCATAAGCGTACCGCGTGAGCTAGCTAGGATAACTCTCATTGCCCATAGATAATCCGTACCGGTTTGCGGATCAACTCCGTATAACGGCATGTGAGACATTACGAGAAAAACTATGAGCACCAAGAGAGTCCATATCGCTTTTTCTCTAAACGACACTTCTCGATCTGGTGCCTTCACCTGCGGCATGATTCGCACGAAAGGCGAAAGCAGTCTAAGGAACGTAGACGTCACAATAGGATTCCTCCTGCAGGTTATTGTGGGTCCACCTTGATTGTGCCTTTAAACATATTGATGGATGAAGGCATAGTTTATTCTAAGAAATCCAAAAAAATAGCATGATTGATACATTAAGCAAAAGGCATGTTAGATTTAGGTGGCCTTGCTAGCTGCTATATCAAAGAATTAGAGCAATCCACAGAGACGAACTCAGTCGATTAACGGTCTATAGAGTGGAATTCATAATGCATCACAAGCCTGATCGGGACAGAAAACTCCCTGCTCCGGTATGTATTGTTCTACGAGAATTCCATTTCACAGAGCGATTCGTCTTCTATCTGCGGAAAAAGGGAGATATACTCAGAAAAGAAACGAGGTGAGGAGGTTCAATCCTCTATTAGATCGATTGTACCGCCTTCCTCGGTGATTTTCCTCTTGGCACTATCTGAAATGTCCTCAACACCTCGGAGATCTAGTTTTCGTGTAACTCTGCCTGCGCCGAGGACCTTGTCTATTCCCATTTCAGAAACATCAATTTCATATCTTTCGCCGTTCTTCTCAGCAAGACCTTGTTCAACCAGCTGATCTGCGCGCATATCGATATCTCGTATGTTAAGCACACTGATGTCTTCAATAACCCGCTGTGGTCTTGTGAAACCATGCTTTCCAAAATAGTTGGGATCTTCAGCTATTACCTTCTGATAGTGGTGCTTCTCGGATCCTGCTGCACCCTTACCGCCACGTTGACCTGATTTCCTATGACCCTTCGTGAATCCGTATCCTGAACCTCGTCGACCACGGGTTTTGTTGATTTTCTTCTTCTTTCGATTAGCCATTCTTTTATCTCCTCTATGCTTTCTTCAATCGAATTTCTAGGACGCCATTTCTGATAGAAGAGCTCGCATCTTCCTTCTTGACTTTGCCCGGCAACTCAATTTCTTTGTGATAAGGTTTTGCCGGATTATCAACACGTATTGTGAGCTGCTGTCCCTTAACACGGACGTTAATATCGTCCTTGTCTACACCTGGCAATTCTGCCACGACGATAATCTCATTATCTTCCTCAATAACATCCACTAGCGGCTCGTATTGACCGGCTCTAGGACTTCCTTTTTCCTGGAAATCAGTGTTACCGAATCTCTTGATGACCGGTTGCCCATCGGGACCAACACTCATTGAGAATCCAAAGACAAATGGATTGGTTCTTCCTTGCTGTTTCATGAATTCGTTGAGTGATTTTCTGTCTAGCATACCCTCCTTCCTCATCTGTCTCATCATCCGCTCCATCATCTTATCAATATCTGCAAAGAACCCTTCCGGAAGGAACTCACCAAACCACTTACGTAATTCCTTGCGTGGATCCTCATCATCGTCATCATAATACCAAGACATGATTTTTCACCTCTTTTGCTTCACTATATCATTCTCTTGGCAAGGTTATTAATGTCAGGACCGCGGTATCCGAGTACTCCCCCTTTCTTGATTGGGTCACTTATTTTTCCGCGATATCCTCCACTTGGTGGACTTAGTCTGAATAATGGCTTCAGACCTTCAACGTCTGACAGTTTGGCCTCACCTGCTGCGAGTGACTTCGAAAATTCCTTCATAGACTTGTACTCAGAATGCTCTTTGACGTACTCATCGCTTAGTCTTCTGTTTCCAGAAAGGCGACCACGTTTCCTAACAAGCATCTCAGCTATGTCTGAGTCTATTTCACCCCACGTGACATAATCCTTCACTCTATTGATCATGCCTCTCATAGACTGAGTGTTCTGTATGACTATGGCGCTATGATTTCTTCCTAGTCGTAGCTTCTTCAGAGTATCCTCAATTTGAGGTCTAACTCTTACGTTACCACGTGTTCGGATAACCAGCAACATTTGTCCTTCGTTACTCATTCTGTAACAACCCCTGTTCGTCTGGCCCACTCTTGGGGTGGAAGCATCTTGTAGGTTTGCTGCAGTGCGTCAACAAATGCTTTGGCGAAGTTGCCAGAAATCCTTGATCTTCCTCGACGCTCCGACCAGACATCTTCAACACCAGCTATACTAAGAACAGTTTTTCCCACATCTGCGGTGACAAGTCCTGTTCCTTTTGGAGCTGGTTTAAGAGTCACACGGACTGAACCCGATTTTCCTGTGACTTCGAATGGAATGCTATGCGGATCATCGCAGCGACATTCCCACGATCCACAGCCTCTCCTGAAGAGAGTCAGGTTAAGTTTGGCTCTTGCCTCAGCCGCTCGAATGGCCGGAACAAACTCTCCAGCCTTTCCAGTACCTATTCCGATAATTCCTTCCCCGTTACCAACAACAACACTGATTCTGAAGCTCCGCTGTTGGCCGCTGTCTGACTGTCTGCGCACAACAGTTACATCTACAATTTCCTGTCTTAAATCGGGAAACAGCATATCACCAATTTCTGGTTCACGTATAGTGTAGTTGTTCTCAACTATTTCTTCAAGACTATTGATGTGTCCTTCCTTGACAAGACGACCAAGTCTGGTCTTCGGGACCCAGTCTTCTAGTGAATCTCTATTTCTACTCATTCTTCATCAATCCTCTATTTCTTACGCTTCTTGTCATGGCTTTGGACCAGTCTTCTTCGGTGCTTGATAGGCTTCGCCCGTGGTGGGTGCTCTTCTGGCTCTTCACGTTCTTTGGGCTCATGCTTCTTTTGAATAGGCCGTCTGTCTTTTGCCTTTTCTTTCATCTGTTCGAGTTCTTCAACCGAGCTTTCAATGATTGTCTCTTTGGCTTTCTCAAACTGCTCAGGAGCCTTTGATACATCAACACCCATGCGCTCGAGACGATCGAACATATGATTCTCCTCATCACTTTCATTGAAATGCTCATAGGCAGCTGCAATATGTTCGCCTTGTATTCTTGAGTCGTCTGGTAACACTTCTGGATTATGGGGGACATCAATCCCGCCATCAAGTGCTCCTTTCAGAACAGCAAAGACTGAAGACCCCGCAACTGGGGGATTCAATCCTATATCCAATACAGCTTCTTCGATTCCTTTTTCTTTTGCTCTCTTTGCTGCGAGAAGACCCGTAAGATATGCTGCGGGCATATTTCCCATCCCCATATCCCAGCCATATGCATATAGCTCGCTGGAGACCGCTGCTGCTATCGTCCGATCACCAGAGCGCTTTGCAATGATGAATTGTGCAATAGTTCGTGTATTGGTTTTTCTGACAACCAAACGTGGTTTTCCAGACAACAGAAGCCTGCGCCTGCGATAGTAATCAGTGCGGCCTTCTCGACGACGTCTGAATTTGACTTTGTACGTAGATCCACGTGCCATTATTCTTCAGTCTCCAAGTTTCTTTCTGAAATGTATGTTCTCAGGTGTGCAACGTTTCTGAATGTGTTCCCCTTGGCTTTTCTGTAGAGGGTTCTGTAGACCGAAGATGTGATTTCACCTTCATCACGCATACGTCGAAGTTCCTTCCTAATTGGCCGGATTTTTCTAATCCAGCGGTCCTTCTTTGACAGCTTTGCGGTGGCCTTGCCTTTCTTGCGGCCTGGTCCTTTTCGTTGTCCTTTCCGCTTCTGAGCTGCCTTATGTCGTGCTCGGCCTCTGCTGACACCCTTCTTTGCTTTCTTCTGGATGATACCTTCATCAATGAGTCTTCGGATGTCATTCTTTGTGATGGCCAGGCTTACTTCATCTACCCATTCTGGGTCAATCCAAACACGGGATTTGCCTACACCCATCACTTCTGCAGCTAGTCTTTTCTGTGCAGTAAGCTTCATTTCATTCCACCTCGATATCTTCTAAGCCTTCGAGCTCCTCGAATAGTTCTTCTTCGATGATAGCTTCCTCTACACCCGGGTTGAGAACTCTAAGCATCATTGCATCAGCTTTCTGAATGATATTCTGACGCTTCCTCTCTCCGACAGTACCGCCAATCCGGACAGCTTGTTTTGTGGGATCCAGTCCTTCTAGGTCTGCAGGACGATGAACAAGCACCTCTTCGTATCCTGAAGGATGAAGCCCTCGTACTTCCTTAGGTGTACGAAAGCCAGCAGATGGCATCTTTATGTGCCCTTTCTTCTTTTCACGGATATCACTATCGATTCCGCGTACTCGCCTCCAGGAATCATCTACTCTCTTCCATCGATGAGCTTGATTGTGTCTGAATTTGGGTTTTCGTTGCTTCTTTTTCTTCGCTATTCTCCAAATCCGTTCATCAACTTCTGGTTCAGTATCCATTTCAGGACCCGGTTCTTCTGGAGCCGCTGCCTCCTTGGGAGGAGTTGGCTTCTTTGCCTTCTTCTTTTTCTTTGCCTTCTCGGGAAGCATATCCTCCGCCGCTGAAATCATTTCCTCTGCTCTGCTTTCGCTTATTCCATCAACCTTGGTAGCAACTTCTTCAGCTTCTGCCCGTGCCAAGTCATTGAGATTCTTGTATCCTGCATCAATCAGTCTCTCTTCAAGAGTAGGCCCCACACCTGATATGTCACTCAACGACGGTTCTTTCTTCTTTGCTTTCTTTTTCTTCTTTTTTGGCTTAGGTACAAGCTTCTTCGCTTGTGCAATAAGGTCCTCAGCTTTGCTCTCGCTGATACCTTTTACTTCCGCAACTTTTTCAGGTTGAGCTTTTGCAAGTTTCTTGAGTGACGAATATCCACTCTCTTTCAATCTCTCCTGTAGCGTAGGTCCTACGCCATCCAAATCCTTGAGAGTGGGTTTTTCTTTGGAACTTCCTGACATTTCTCTGTCTCCTTTAGACTATTGATTCGATTTCGTCGCCTTTCCTCTTCCTGATAACATAGACGCCATCAAGGAAGATTCGCCTGTCTTTGTCTCTGATCTTCAGTGATTGCTGAATATTGGCTGCTGTTTGAGAAACGGCTTCGATGTCTATTCCACTAATGATAACGTCATCATCTGTGGTTTCGATTTCCACGTCTCCCATTACTCTTGCTCGACGTGGTCCTTGCTCTCCAATGAAATTCTTGATGAGCACCACGTCTCCATCACGTTCCACAGTTATTGGAAAGTGGCTGTAGACGATTTTCATCTCGTAGGTGTAACCTTTTGTCACACCTATCATCATGTTGCGAGTGTGCGCAATGACGGTTCCCACCAATGCCCTTGTATTCTTACGAGAAATAGGGGTTGTAGCTACTAGCTCGTTTTCTTCTATAGAGAAATCTACCAGAGGTTCCGGAAAGCTTCTTTCTAAGTCACCAAGCTCTCCTGCAACTTTGATTGTCTTTTCCTCGATTGTAACGTCTACTTCATCAGGAATCTCTATTCTTTGTTCGTATGCTGCTTCTGTGGACATTTTTGAACCTCCTTCAATATACATAAGCCAGTAATCTTCCACCAATTCCACGTTTCTTGGCTTCTCGATGTGTCATGACCCCTTGTGGGGTAGTTATTATGAGAACACCGTAGTCATAGGCGGGCAAGTATTCTTTCTCAAACTTCTCATAACCATCATGTTTGACTGGAAATCTCGGTTTGACTACACCGCACTTGTTCGTCCGGCCCATCAGTTGAACTCTAAATCTACCTGCTTTTCCATCATCAATTCTTTCGAATTCTCCGATGTATCCAGTCATTTGCATGACTCGAAGTACTCGCTCAATCAGACTAGATGCTGGAGCGATGGATATTTCTGGTTTTCCGACTAATTCCGAGTTATAGATGGTTGACATCGCATCAGCCAATGGATCTAATAATGTCATCTTCCTTCTTGCCTCCTTAGCTGTATTTACGGAATCCGAGTTTCTCCGCTACCTCCCTGAAGCAACGTCGGCAAAGATTCAGATTATATCGACGAATAATGCCCTGATGTGTACCACAGCGCATACAAGTTCTATTTCCTTTGCCTCTCGGTTTCGTCTCATTTTCATCATTGTTCGTCATTATCTGTCACCTCAGAAGAGATATGTTCGCTCCCTTTCCTTCTCAAGAATCTCAACGCCAAACTTTTCCTTGATGAATACCATACTTTCTTCTGGTGTAATTCTATGGCGGTATGGTATCTTCTTTTTCCGTTTTCTCCTTCGCTTTATCCTGAAACCAGGCCTCTCTACACACACAGTAATATTCATGCCCTGTATGCCAAGGTCTGGATCGTATTCGATACCTGGAATGTTGATATGCTCATCTATTCCAAATGCGAAATTGCCGCTCTGATCCCAATTTTTGATTAGGAGAGTGTTTTCTTTCGCTTCAAGGGCTCTTTCCAAGAAGTTCTCTGCTTTTTCGTGTCGAAGCGTAACTCTTACCGCTATGGGCTCTCTACGACGAATACCAAACTCACGAACCGTCTGTTTTGCTCTGGAGTATACGGGTTCTTGGTGGGTAAGCTTCTCAAGAATAGTCTCCGCTTTGTCTAGCTCATCTCCGCCACTGGTGCACATATCGACAACTACTTTCGCTATCTTCGGCTGTCTCATTGGATATGCTTGCCAATCTTGGACGTACAGTTCTTCATTTGGTATACTCATTTAGAATTGCCCCCTAAGCTAATTTCGGGCTTGTCTTCTCCCAAAGCAAATATGTAATCTAGGGCAGTCTCAAACCTGTCGCCCTGTCTATCTTGAATTGTTACAGTACTCGCATGAGTACCGAGTTGTTTCTGAATTTTTATGATGGTTCCTTCCATACCGACGTTCTTTCCACGTGTAACCAGTGCATCTACCCCGTCCTTGAGCGGAATGACCTTCAGTATGTCCTGCTCAGGCACTGTGATTTTGAGCGTATCATAGGGAGAGTAACTTGACTGGTCCTCGCCTTCAGGAAGCAATATGTTCTTTCCATCATGAAGCGTAAGCTGAACTTTCCCTCCGGGAACCATCTGCTTCTTCTCAATTCGGCAAAGTTTGATTTTTGCTTCCTCATCATCAATGGGGTGAAGTTCAAATCCACCTTTTACATGAGGCAAAAGACGGAATCTTTCATCTGAAGACTCTATATGGATTACATCCATAAGACCAACAGGGAATCTTGGATCTTTACGTATGATTCCATCAACTTTCAACTGCTCACTAGAAAGTATTGCCTTTACTTCACGCATATTCTCGGCGTATCCAAGAACTTCTCTTAGTAAGAGAGTTAGTGTAAGGCAGTGTTCTTTTGGATGTGGCCCTGGAATAACCCTTGCAACAAACTTGGTCTCCTTTCTTGGAATGGGCCAATGCTTCGGTGCTGGCAAACGTTTCTGGTGTTTTTTCTGTCCGCGACGTGCCATTTCTATTCACTCTCCATGCTTCGCATCATTCTCTTCTCTATTCGCTCTTCTCTCTCATCATCCATTTCCGGTTGGAGAAGCATGAGGTTTGAGGGGTGGATCGGCACAGCTATCTCGGTGCCATCTGCTTTCTCAGTCTTTGCACTATCGAGATAGACTCTTACTTCCTTGTAATCGAGCCGTTCAACAGTGCCCTCTGTCTCTCTGAATCGCCCTCGCATAATTTTGACCAGATCACCTTTCTTAAGTTTCATAGATCTGAGACCATATTCTTCTCTCAGAAATTCATCTAGTCTTACATTGAACATATTCTTGTGTGAATGTATACTACCCTGATGAATGCGTTTCCGCTGCTTACTCGGTGATTTTGGACTGTCTTTCGTCAATTGTATCTACCTCACACTATCTTGGATGCTATAGCCGCTACTCGAGGCCATTTGAGCGTAACTTCCTTTGCCATTGGACCTCGCAATTCTGAGCCCTGTGGTTCTCCACCTGGCTTCACAAGAACTGCTGCATTGTCTTCAAACTGAATCCACGATCCATCTGGCCGTCTGTAGGGCTTTCGTTGCCGAACGATTACCGCTTGAAGCACCTGTTTTCTGAGTTCTTGCTTTCCTTTGATAACACCGACATTAACCAAATCACCAATGCCAGCCTTGCCAATCTTTCTGATAGTGCCTTTGTATCCGAAAACAGTAATGATTTCTAATTCTCTGGCTCCTGAATTATCAGCACACAAGACCCGTGCACCGATGGGGAGCCCCCTAGCTATTTTCGGCATGAATCTCCTGATTCCTCTACCAACTTTTCTCGACATTGTTTACTCCTCCTTTCCTGAAATTGGCGATTGTCTTGACACAACAACACAGGAAACATTCTTGCTAAGTGGTCTACATTCGACTACTTTCACCTGGTCTCCTTTCTTGACTTTGATACAAGGTGGCAAGTGCGCATGCTTCTTTGTTCGGCGACGTTCATATCGGGAGTATTTCTTGACAAGAGATAGGTAGTCCATCTGGAAGGTGATTGCCTTGTGCATCTCCGTACTTGTTACCACTCCTTCCATGATTCTTCCCCTTACGGGTAAGTGTCCATGAAATGGACAATGCGGATCATCACAAACCTCCTCTGGAGGTTCTACCCCGGGAATACCGATGTTTCTGACTGCATTTTCACCTTTTGCCATGTTTACCATCTCCTCCTGAGCCTCTGTTTCATTCGTTCCTCAGGCCGTCCTTCCAGTAGTTTTCCATCGACTCGAACAACTCTCCCATCTGGAAGTGAGAAATCAAATACTGCATTACCCTTTGGAATCTTAACAGTACCAGAAGCTATTTTCAGTTCCAACATATTCTTGCTTTCTCTAATGACCTGTCCTTTGTTTGAAATCTGGGTTGGATCCGTTGATTGTGCTACGTGGGCCTTTAGCCCCACCAGCTCGTGTCTAACGATGTTTTCGGGCTGAATTCTCATCGGGGTACCCCCAGTTCTTCTTCTCGTTCGACTGTAAGAATACGCGCAATCGTTTTCTTCACTTGCCGAATCTGATAGGGATTCTCAGTTCCTCCACCTGTCGCGACTTCTGTACGAAGACTTGAAAGCTGGTCGTACAGCTCCTCTAGCCTCTTTTTACGTTCCTCAGGTGTGAGGTTTCTGATGTCTTGAGCGGTAAGTCTTGCCATTCGCTACTCCTCTTCCTTAGTTTCTTCAGTAGATGGATCGAGCTCATCTAACTCCTCGAGCTCTTCTAGGGTACTGTCGGTTTCTGCTACTGTTGGTTCTTCATCTTCTTTTTTCTCTTCTTCAGTAGCTTCGGGTTGCTCTTCTTCTGGAGCTTCTTGAACTGGTTCTTCTTCTACCAGCTCTAGCTCGTCAAGCTCTTCAAGTTCACGTAATTCTTCAAGGTCAGTGATGCCTTCAGGCACCTCTTCAACTGCTTCCGCCTCTTCTTCCTCTTTTTCTTCCTTGTCTTCTTCAGGTTCGGCAAGAAGACGTGGTTCTTCTCTCTCTCTGTCTTTTGGTTCTTTTACATGAACTCTGCCAGGAAGTTTGGCGTCTGCTTTCATGATTCTAACTTTGATTCCAATTGATCCTGGTTTCAGAATCGCAGTATCATCAGCTTCGTCAACGAACGCTCTGGCGGGTTCGCCTGTTTTTGTGATAGTTCCTTTTCGGAACTTCTGATAGCGACCACGCCTGCTTGACAGCTTGCCTTTAACAATAATCTCGCAGCCTTCGGCTCCAGCCCGCATAATCCTGTTGATGATCCAGTAGACCATTCTTCTGAATCTAACACCGCGCTCCATTTGTCTTGCAATTCTGGAGGCCATTACTTGGGCGTTGAGCCATGGGTTTTCTATTTCGCTAACCTCAACTTGCGGGTTGTCAACCATGAACTGTGTTTCGAGTGTATACGTTAATTCTCTAACATTTGATCCTCTTCGACCAATCACAACGCCTGGTCGAGAGGCGTATATGACGATATCAGTTCTCATGGGTCCTTCTTTGATTTCAAGACCCCCGTATCCAGCTGTGTTCAGCTCACGGCTTAGAAACTCGTCAATAGTGAGTTTCCTCGCGTTCTGTTCGATGAAATGTTTGACAGCAGACATTTTAGCCAACCTCTTCAAGTACGATTTCGACATGTGCCGTGTGTTCGAAGTACTCTGTACTTCTTCCAAATGCCCGTTGGATATACTTCTTGTAGGTCCGTCCTTTTTGCGTAGCTGCATGCTTGATTCTGAGGCGGTCTATGTCCAGACCTTTATGATCTGCATTTGCCTCTGCATTAACTAGGACTTCCCGAATCTTCTTCGATGCCTTAACCGGATGTCCGCCAGTGTGCCATTTCTTCATTCCAGAGTGGTGGGCCCCCTTCTTCTTGTACTTCTTGTATGGAATCCAGGCCTCTTCGTCTATGACCTTATCAAGAAGGTCTAGAGCGTCATGTAACATCTTTCCCCTGATTTCGTTACATATCTCCACACAATGCTTGGGGGAGCATCTCATGTTGCGACCACTAGCCACGGCTGTTTTATCCGGGTCTAGGCCTATTATGCTATATCCGTAATTGGGCATAACGGTTCACTTCCCGTGTTTTTGACTCCAAAAGGCACACGTCATGTCAACTCGGTGAGCCGACGAGTCATATGGCGCCCTCAACAAGTCACCAATAACCTATCCGGCAAACGTATACAGGCGGTTCGCGCACGCAGAACAAGCTGCCTGCACTGCTCCTTCGGTTATTCGGTACTTGTATTCCGAGAGCGACACGGTGGTGCGGCAAGAATCTACTTTTAAAGCTTATCAATTAGCGAAAACCAGACATTTCTAAAATCGGCCACTAATGGAAAAGAATACCTCTAGGGATTATCTCCGAATTCTTCGGTGACTCGCCGCAACACACCACTAGGAAGTGAGCTCTCGACCAAATCTATGCCTTTCTGAGTGAGGGTGGCCCTGATGTAGTGTACTCCTGCTGATCGAATGTAGATAAGCTGTTTTTCCTTTAATCGCTTCAGACTACCTAAGACTACTTGGGTTAATTCTTCATCCGTAAGATTAACGCGCCCAGTCGGGCTTTGAATTGTCTCTGTCATCTTCAGAATGTTTTTCATGCTACTCAGTTGGCGTCTGTTGTTATCGTATGGATTTGTGAACAACCAGAGCAATACTATGAGATCAACTACACCTAGACCTATATGTGGATTCCGTGTGAGCAATCGTTTTGCTACGAGCTCTACCATCGGCATTGGTCTTCGTTCTCCTATCCCGTAAGTTGCCTATTGAATCAATCGAGTGTTCTAGACTAAGCTGATTTTGTTTCTGCTTGGAGCGAAGATATGTCCATTTCGCATTAACTTCTCGAGTGAGGATTCTACTGATGATTCCGAAACGTCCTCGGCAAGGAAGTGCTTGATAATCTCGTCCATCCTTGCTGATCCACCCTTGTCTCTAAGCAGCTCCATTATCTCATTAGAGACATCTACTTTTCTTTTGTCTGACTTACCTTCGTCCTCAACTCGTCCTACTAGTTTAATAGACCATGGTCTCGGGAAAATGAGAGTGCCCTCGTTAGACATTTTACTGATTTGTTCTTCAACCCATGGCCATTCCAATTTGTACTCTTCACAGAGACTTTCAATTCGCTCTAAAGGGCATGGTTTCCCTTTGGCCTCCTTTTCTAACATATTCAGTAATCGGCGGCGTTTTCCCGTTGTTGGTGGCGGTTCTTCATCTGCTTCAAGATCATCTACTGTCAGCTTCTCTGCGGGCATAAGTGCCTTCACACGTTCTTGTGATTTCTCAACCGCTGCACGAAACTCATCATCTCCCCCAGCATTGTATTCCTTTACAGCTGCTGAAGCCCTATCATGACCATTAAAGACAGTTTTTGCTGCCTTTCTGATGTTGATTATCTTTCCGCAATAGCTGCATCTTCTTCTTTTTTGTCCAACTGGTGCAAGCGTGAAATTGGTGCATTTGGGACATGCGAAAACAAAATAGGATTTCACTGAAATGTCTCCTTCCTAGTAGTTTCTTCTATTCCTTTCAATCTATCTCTTGGGAAGACAATGGTCTTCATTATTGTTGCGAGAGAGCTCTAACAGAATCATTGAAACTCCATGCATGAAAGCGTGAGATAACACCAAGATTTACTCTAAGTACTACTCTGATGCCGGCTGGGGAAAGGCTGAAACACAGAAGTTTCACACAGTTGTTAAAGATGTAGGAAACAGGCTATGATATTGCATGAATAGCGTTATATCTCCAACCAAGTTTCTCTCAAATGGAGAACTCTTAGATGCCAAAGCATGCAAAGGAAATTGTTATTGATGAAGAGCTATGCAAAGGCTGTCATATCTGTATCTCCGTGTGCCCTAGAGATGTCTTAGAAAAAGCCGAAGAGGTAGACAGCAGAGGGTTCTTTATTCCTGTAGTTAAGGACTTGGAATCTTGCGTTGTTTGCAGATTGTGTGAGATGGAATGTCCAGATTTTGCTATCTCGGTTGTTGAAGACAAATAGCCGGAAATGTATCGGAAGCCGTCACTTATTGTTTCATAATACATTACTAGCTCCATAGATTTCTTAGATGAATGTTATAAGAAACCATGTTATTGAAGCAAATATGACCGATGTACAAGTGCTTGCCACCGAATTCACCTCTAAGGGTGAAACTATACGGGGCAATTTCGTTCTCCCCACCACTAAAGGGCCGTTTCCAGGTGTCTGCAAATTCCATGGTCTTCCAGGAGGACCTGACCAGGTCAGTGGAGTGGCAACAAGGCTTGCTGAGGCAGGGTTTGCAGTTCTGGTGTTTGATTTTAGGGGGTTTAGAAAGAGCGATGGATTGTTTAGCCTGTCTGGAGAGATAGCTGATGCAAAAGTAGCAATCACTCATCTTATGCAATCAGACTTTGCGAGTGACTCTTGGGTTGGCGTGTATGGCGCAAGCTATGGTGCTGCAGTTGCAGTCTGTACAGCTGCATATGACAAAAGAATCGATACAGTTGTTCTGCGGGCACCAGTTTACGATACCCTCTGGTTTGCTAAGTCTCCAATGATTCAACCGGCTGTTGAAAATATAATCAAAACAGATCCCAGCCAAATAAATCGAATTGAAGATCCTAAGATTCGAAAAAGAATCCTTCAGAGAATGATTGATGATGCTAAGATTCACAATCCGATGGATGAAATAGCGAAGGTTTCCCCCATTCCTCTTCTTATTATCCACGGAGCTCAAGATACCGCTATCGATTTGGCTGGTGTGAAGAAGCTCTATGAACGAGGCGGTGAGCCAAAAGAATTTATCTTGGTAGAAGGTGCAGATCACGAGCTCTCTGACAATACTGCGTATGAAAGAACGGTACACAGTGTTGTCAAGTGGTTTTTGAAACAATGGAGAAACACATAGTAGTACTGAAAGCTGCCAGAGGGAACATAGCGCTCGAATTGTAACGCATAGGCCCTATTACCGAATTACTCGGCCTCAATGCCCTAATATTACTCCATCTGATATATTCATTAGTAGTACTATTCCCTTTGTATATTAGGCAGGTGCTCATATTGGCAGAACGTGATGTTCAAGCTCTTCTTGACCTCAAAAACGAACTTGAAGAACAGCTCGCTGAGGCAAAGGAAAATGTTAAGCGGCTGAAATCGTACCTGAAGGCAGTTGATGCTGTGATAGGAAAAGGAAGCTTTGCAACGGCTGCATCGGCATTCACTAACAAAGAAGCCGCCTCTGAAACCCTTGAAGAAATGGAATCGGCACCAGCAACTGAAGAGGAAGAGTTTCGGACAATTGAAGTGATGAATAAGGCCGGAGACAAAGACCTTGCCACGATTGAAGTAAAAGGCAATGTGTTGGATATTCTTCCAGCTGAACACGCCCTTTATGATATAAAGAAGGGTGCATTTGCTCGATTTTTTGTTGAACGAATCTTGGGTCAGTTTCAACAAAGCGACAGGAAAAAAGTTGAAGATGGTGAGCTAGAATGGGAGGAGGCATTCGATTTTGAGGTACATGCTGACGATGGTATTCTCGAGGAGATTATCATACGCAATTATGGTGATAAGAGCCGACTTGAAGAGATAAAGAACACTTTGCGATGGGCACTTGAGAAAATCTACCGACCCCGATAGCTGTTTCTGTATATGAGTACGATGCTCCAATTCCTCCTTTTTCATACTCCGTTTTTGTATGGGCCGACTGACATTCAAGAGATTACATAATTGCAAAGGGGCCTACTACAAATAGGACATAGTATTCGCATAGAATCAAGACAATTATGGAGATAATGATTAGTACCGTCGAAACCGTTTTTCTTTTTGCCGAAGTTTCTACTGTGAATGAGGATACGGCCTCTTGAAACCGGGTTGGTAGATTGCGATCCACAATTGTTCTTGCTACGGGCAGCTCTTCGGATAGTTTGCTTCGAAGAGCATTCACGCTTGCCTCATGGAATCTTGTCAGGTAGATAAGTGTAATGATGACTATTGTACCACTACTAAGCAGAATGAAGTGGAATACGAAGTAGATTCCAGTAACATACCAATTAGTCAGAAAACCAGCCTCACCCTCGAATGCCAGCTGATAACAAACATCCAGCCCAAGAATCAGACCACCTATTCCTATGAGTTTTCGTAAAAGGCCTTTGTTCATGTCTTCTCCAACATCGTGAATGAGACCGTTTTCATCCGTGTATCTAATGAGAGCGTCATTCAGAACCCAATTGAAGGGAACAAGCCCGGATATGATGAGTGGAATCAATTGCATGACCATCATTGAGAGGAAAAGGGCATCATTGCCGGACAATTCGGGAGGAAGCACGTAGTTGAGACCAAATGCAGCAATGAAAGTGAGACCAATATTGGCGGAGATTCCGGAGAGAATCTTCGTCTTGAATATCTTCCAAATGTCATTTAGATCTGTGGGGTTCGTTTCTGCCTCCAAATAATGGTCAGAAAAGCGACGGAAGCCAAGGAGAAAACCAGAAACCTTGTTCCATACTACAGGTGCTATGAGAATCACCAAGATATTGGGAACAATCAAACCGAAAATCTGTTCATCTACATGGAATGAAAACGTAGCCCACTCAGGCAGTATCAGTGTATCCACATAATCGACTAATACTAGAATGTAGCCTAAGCTCATCATTAGGGCGATAATGAGGTACACAATCAATCTTCCACTATCCGGTTCTTCTACTGTGAAAGTTACTGAACCCTGATCTATGGATCCGTCTTCAGGTGTATGACTCCGAATGTCAGCTTCCTCCTCATTCAATCTCTTTCCGCTCCATTTCTTGTATAATAAACGCCCTTTCTTTTCTTCTTTTCCCCTTTATTACTACATTAATGAATGATTTACTCAGTCTCGAAGGAAAACGCGCCTTTTAACTCACCCTCCGTTTCCATTCGAAAGCCATATTAGTTTGCAGCAGGATTTCTGGAGTGAGGAGCCATCAGAGCCACTCGGAGTTCCAGTAACATGTATCGCAGTGAAGACAGTCAGCTCGTGGTAAGCCCCCAGGAAGTAGTTCAAACAATCCGGGATGCCAATGAATTCTTTGCAGAATCACGAGTTGATGAACGCTATGGCAACATGGCCTTGGATTTGATTCGGCGATACATTTCTGAAGAGGGTATGCCTCGGGAGCTTGACCCATTCTTCGCGGCCGCACTCTATTTGGTTAGCCGTCATCCTTGGAGTCATCCGAACCCCCTAACCAAAAACGAATTTGCTGGCAAGTTTCGTATGAAGGAATCCAGTTTGGAATGGTATACCGAAAGCATTGTTGAGAAGCTGGATTTCATTATCTTGCACGACAAGAATCACTTGCCCTTTTTCATTGATTCACAAGGGACCATCTGTAGTGTTATGGATTCAATTGTGAAAATGAGTGTGGGAGAAGCTGTTGTCAAGAGTATCGTTCGTGGTAGTCCTATTTCGTCACACGAACTAACTGAGCGAATTGTGGATCAGCTGTGTGATGTAGTGAAAATCATACCCCCCGCATTTCAGCATGAGCTTCGAAGTGTTGTCAGAAATCGAATTGAAACTGAAAGTGAGCGATTGATTGAGAAGCTGGGCGGGAAAGACGGAGTTTTCTAACTGTCTTCAGGCTCAACCTCGACATCTTCAACAAAATGCTCTCCTGCTACAACCTGATCGATTGAGTGGATGACTGCACCGGCTTGTTCAAGGATTTCCTTGATTGTATCATAATCAAGGTCGTTTCCTTCAAGCGTTATTGATATGCTCTCCGTATTTTGGTCAACTTCCTTGACTGTGATATTCGTCCCTTTCACACGCTCTTCACGGGCAAGCATCATCGCCAAATCAGTAACTCTCGGCGTGTGAGGTTTCAGCACGTCTAGAACTATTCTACGTACACCTTGTGGCAATCTTCTTTCAAACCCCGATAATGACCGTTCAAGGTCAATTGTATCGTTGCGACTATCCGTAGTCGCACCTGTTTAAAAGTTTACTACAGTTGCATATTTGTTGAAATAATCTCTCTATTTTTCATAACAGGGGTGGGAATTATGGCGCGGTATTAGTAGACGGGTGCCAATTCTTATAATCATTTGAAACCCAAGTAGTATCTACACCTAGTCTCAAATTTCGCCGGGAAGAATCGAAGAAGGGACCATCATGAGTCAGCAACATAAATTGACAGACAAATCTATTGACAGCCAAGAAAAAGGAGACTATTCAGAGACAAAAATTGCTCTTGAGAAAGAGGTTCAATCAGCTCGTCTTGTTGATATAGATCTCACCGATTTCAAGAATCATCCCCTATGGACGATTCTAGTGGAAACCGCACAAAGAAATCCCATGTACAGCGGGTTATGCGGTTACATCCGCAACACCATACTTGAAGAAGAGCCGAATATTGGCGTTCGTGAATTGGCTAGTCGCTTATCCATATCCATTGGGGAATCCCTCGTAATCCTTGACGAGGTTCGGAAGTAAAATTTAACCCCCTTCTCAATGTAGTCATCTAACGAACTATAAGCCCCCGCACAACAGTCTTTCCATCGAAGGAAGCTGTCATGTTAGAACAATCCAAATTCAGGGATCGCAGATACGCCGATGTTGTTCTGAAGGAGATTGAACGTTTAAGCTCAGGAGAGGACATCAGGATTGTTCATGTCTGCGGCACTCATGAACACACAATCACTCACAATGGAATCCGTACAATCCTTCCAGATCACATCGATTTGGTGGCAGGTCCCGGATGTCCTGTTTGTGTCTGCGCAGCTGAGGATATTGACAAAGCTATAGAATTGGCAAGACGTGACCACATAATCACTACTTTTGGAGACATGATACGAGTACCTGCTACTGATTCAACACTGGCGAAAGAACGTACTGCTGGTGCGGATATTAGAGTGGTCTATGGACCAAATGATGCAGTGGAAATTGCAAGAAAGAATCCTGATAGAGAAACGATATTTGTCGGAGTTGGCTTTGAAACCACCGCTCCTACAATGGGAGTGGAGATACTGAAGGGCCCCCCGGACAACTTCTCGATACTGACTTCCCTTAAGTTGATACCCCCGGCTATGCATCTATTGGTTAATTTGGAGGGTTTTGATGTAGATGGTTTCATAACTCCGGGTCATGTCTCAACTATTATCGGAACTGAAGTATACCAGAATATTGCTCATGATTATAGTGTACCATGTGTTGCAGCGGGTTTCGAACCATTGGATGTTCTGGAATCAATTAGAATGATTCTGCTTCAGATTCAAGAAGGGCGGGCGGAATCGGAGAACGAGTATTCGCGAGTAGTTAGACCGGAAGGAAACCCTGCAGCTCGAAAAATCTTGGATGAGGCATTCAAAATCGATGATGCTCCTTGGCGGGGGCTTGGGGAGATAGAAGATTCGGGTTACTTCTTACGGGACGAATTCTCTGAACACGATACCCGAGAGCAATATGATTTTCCCGAGATGGAATCTGTTGATATTCTCCCCGGCTGTCTCTGTCACAAAGTGATTTTGGGTATGGCCAACCCGACTGATTGCAGCCTTTTTGGCAATAGATGTACACCCGATGATCCGTATGGCCCGTGTATGGTGGGACATGAAGGAACTTGTAGGATTAGGGCCGAGGGCATGGATCTTGAACAATGAATCTTGGAAATGAGAACTACTGTTTTTCCAGTTGACGTAGTTCTTCTCTTGTGTTTGCATTCTTGAAGCTGTCCAAATACGGGTCTACTTGTCTTAGGATTTCTACAGAGATGAAAAGTACATCTTCCAGTGCGTTCACAAGGTTCCTCATTTTGAGAGACCGACTGGCAAGCAGTTTCTTTGCTGCAGGTATCGCTGATGCTGTCTTGTATAGTGAATGGAGCGGCTCGATGTAACCAGAAGACCAGCGTGGTACGACCGCATCATGATTGTTGTGAAGTTTGAGAACTAGTTCAACGAGAGCCGGTTTGAGCAGCGGTGTGTCAATTGGGAGCAAATGACAGAACTGTTTCTGACAGGCTTTGAAGGCAGCTAGAGATGCAGTGAGTGGGCAGCTAGGGTAACCCTTTGGATCAAGAACTGTCGGAACATTTCCAATAAGTGGCTGGATTTGCTGCTTCTGTTCATTATTCGATACGACAACAAATACTGAATTGGAGGTTTTTCTTGCAATTCCAATCATATGTGAGATGAGTGGTTCTTCGTGAAATTCCGCTAATGACTTATTGCTACGAAATCTATTGGATTGTCCTCCACATAGTATTGCAAGACAAATATCTTCCATTTTGGTTCCCCCGAGTTGGAGCACAATCAGTCATTGATTGAATGTACGGATTTAGATTAAGGCACATTTCCTGGGTATCTAAGAGAAGCGATTATCTTCCTTATATTTTCCTCCGGGGTTAGTCTCGGGCTGTAAGGTATTCATCTATCATAGCTGAGATTTGCCCATCGGTATAGTGCTGTGAGGTTATGGCTCCATTTGGGCATGCCGCTGTACAGGTTCCACAGCCTTTGCAGAGTGCAGGATTCACTTCTGCATGGTTTCTTTCATTTGCTGCTATTGCATTGTATGGACAAACTGAAATGCACATGTGGCACCCTGCGCATTTATCTTCATCAACAACGGAGTAGTACGGCTCTAGAGTTATCTTGCCCCTCCCCATAAGTGCCATTGCTCCAGAAGCAGCTCCCTTTGCCTGTGCTACCGTATCTGGAATGTCTTTTGGTCCCTGCGCCATGCCTGCAATGAAAATCCCGTCACCAAAAGTCTCCACGGGACGTAGTTTCGGATGTGCTTCCAGAAGGAATCCATCAGGCGATCTACTCAGGTTCAGCGCCTTGGCGACTTTATCTACGGATTCGGGTGCGACGATACCCGTTGATAGGACTACCAAATCGATATCCTCGAGTTCCATTGGTTTGCTGAGGAGAGTGTCTTCACCCCGAACTATCAGGTTGTACGTCTCATCATCTTGCTGAATTTCTCCTACACGCCCACGGATGAAATTTACTCCTGCTTCAGCAGTTTCTTCATAGAATTCTTCATAGCCTTTTCCAAAGGTTCGCAAATCGATATAGAAGATGTATATGTCGGCTCCAGTTTTGTCTCTAAGCATCCGTGCCTGTTTGATAGCAGTCATACAGCAAACTCGAGAGCAGTATTGGTTTGTTTGTTGATCCCGACTCCCGACGCACTGTATGTACACAATCTTTTCTGGCTCAGCCAAGTCAGATGGCCGGACAACATGTCCTTGGGTAGGGCCTGAGGAGCTTAGCATCCGCTCGACTTCCATGATGTTGACAACGTTGGGAAACTCCAGATAGCCGTATTCTTGCTTCTGAGTCGCATCGAATACATTGTATCCCGTTGTTACGACGATGGTTCCCACCGTAAACTCAATCAGTTTCTCTTTGTCATCATAGTTGATAGCTTCAGCTTCACATTCGTCCTGACACTTTCCACATCGCACGACATCTACTCCCAGACAGCTATCCATATCTAAAACGTATGCAGAAGGAACAGATTGTGCGAAGGGAACGTAAATCGCATTCCTATATGTTAGATTAGCATCAAAATCTGCTGGAACATCAACTGGACAAACTTCCGCACAATCTCCACATGAGGTACATTTCTCAACATCAACATATCTTGGCCTTTGCTTCACAGTTACCTCAAAGTTGCCTACATAACCATCAACCTTCTCAACTTCAGCCATCGTGATTAGTTCGATGTTCGGATGTGCTTCTACCTCGGCCATTCTGGGTGTGAGAATGCAGGAGGAACAATCAAGCGTTGGAAAGGTTTTATCTATTCTTGCCATGTTTCCGCCAATGCTGGGTTCTTTTTCAATCAAGTAGACCTTGAATCCACCGTTGGCTAAATCTAGGGCGGCTGATATCCCTGCGATGCCGGCTCCAACAACCATTGTTGCTTTCTCGATTTCGACCTCGGGTTCTTCCAATGGTTCAAGGAGTCTATCTCTGGCTATAGCCATTCTCACGAGATCTATAGCTTTCTCTGTTGCTGCTTCAGGCTCATCAGCATGTATCCAGCTATTATGTTCCCGAATATTCGCTATTTCCAGCTTGTAAGGATTGAGGCCTGCGTTTCTCATGGTCTCTCTAAAAGTACGTTCGTGCATTCTTGGAGAACACGCTGCTATGACAACCCGGTCAAGCTGCTCTTCCTTTATCCGGTCCGTGATGATTTTTTGCCCCGGCTTAGAGCAAACATACTTGTAATCTTCAGCGTGGACTACATTTGGTAGATCCTTGACTTCCTCTACGACCTTCTCGACGTCCACAACACCGGCAATGTTGCTACCACAATGGCAAATGAATACTCCAATTCTTTTCTCAGGCATTGCATTCTCCTCGTCTGCGTATGGGCAAGTTCTGTTACGATCAGACATTATCCTTTAATCATGTGGCTATCTTGCCACTCCCAGATTATCAGCGTTGGATTGACTTTAGATAATAAATTGTTACGGATTGGGGGCCTACAAAACCTATAAAGGAATTTGAAAGAAATTACGGAATCATGAACGACTATCAATTGATTGGCCCGCTCATTCTGTTCTTCTCGGCTGCCGATTTGCTTCTGCATATTGTACTGGATTTCAGGAAGATGCAAACGCCTCGGAGGTACAGTGATACAGCAAACGATGTTGAAACTCCAAAAACAGCTCTTGGCGCTGCAACATTATCCACACTTCTTTTGTTTTCCATCGTGTTCTTGCTTTCCGTTGGGTGGTTCGTTCTTCCAGTCAATGATTTTCTCGGTTTGATTCGTTTCATTCGACCCGGGCTGATGCTGGAATTCACAGGTCTGTTTCTGTTTTGTGGAGGTGTCCTCCTCAATGGTTGGTCGCGGTTTGTACGGAAAAATATGGCCTCCTCGTGGGACATGACTGATAATCACCGTTTGGTTACGACAGGTCCATATGGGTGGATCCGTCATCCATCCTATAGTTCGTACCTGATTTGTATCCTAGGTGTAAACTTCCTTCTCCCCTCTGTATTGTCAATCCTGCTTCTTATAGGCATCCCAGCTTACTATAGTATCTCACTGCACGAAGAGGAACTTCTAATCTCGCAATTTGGAGATGAATACCGCCAATATATGCAACAAACTGGGCGTTTCATACCCCGTGTATAGAGTATTAACAATTGATAAGGTGTTTCTGAATACCTTTTATCCGCCACCAAAGAGATAAAAAGAGTGCATTATGCCGAAACTTTGAGCTACGATGCCCGGCAAGGTATGGACCTATATTTCTGAGAAGCTGGACACTGAAGGCGCCCTTCACTTCTCACTACTCGATCCAGATCCTCTGAAGATGACAACCGAGAAATGCGTTGAATTGGCGACAATTGCTGAGGATGCAGGTACCGACGCGATAATGATTGGTGGCAGTACCATATTTGGATTGGTCGACCCGGCTGTGAAAGCCATAACCGAATCCATAGACATTCCTACAATTCTCTTCCCGGGTAACATTACTGGCGTATCCGAATATGCCGATGCGATGTTTTTCATGAGCCTTCTAAACAGTACAAACCCGTACTGGATTATAGGGGCGCAGGCATTGGGTGCTGGTAAAGTCAGATTGTCTGGTATTGAGACCATTCCTATGGGTTATCTTCTCATCGAACCTGGAAAAACTGCGGCGTGGGTCGGTGATGCCAAATGCTTCCCCCGTGATAAACCGAAACTCGTCCTGATGTATGCATTAGCAGCCCAGTTCATGGGTTTCAAACTGGTATACCTCGAGGCCGGAAGTGGTGCAGAAGGTGGAGGCGTACCATCTGAGGTAATTCAAACTGTTGATCAGTATTGTGAACTGCCAATCATCACTGGTGGTGGTTGCAATGATGCAGAATCAGCAGTAAGACTGGTAGAAGCTGGTGCATCAATTGTCGTCCAAGGCACTTACATCGAAGAAAACTGCCCTGAAGACGGCGGTGAAGGACTAAGTTCAATCATCGATGCCCTCAAAAATGCAGCTTCGGACCGGGTATGAGGTTCAAGCTGGTCATACTTAAATACCGTGAATATGTGAAACAATCCCAGATGCATCGGGAGGATTCAGAAGCTTGTCTGCTAAGACCGAAATGCTCAGAGAACTGCTCGAGGACTTAAGCCGTGCCTCCCAAGGCAATATTGAAGCTAGCACTATCATTTCTAGATCCCAGGGGCTTCCCATTTACAGTTGGTTCCCGGAGGATCCGCCTGATAACGTACCTGCAGAAGATGTCATTGCTGGGCGATCTATGCAAATCCAGATGGAAACCCGAAAGGTGTTCAAAGAACTGGAACGCGGCTCCCTTGTACGAATGCTTATCGAAGGTGATAATGGCTATACTATCATCTGTGGAGCGGGCGATGACGCGATTCTGGCCGTGTTGACCAATAAGAGGGTCAATCTTGGATATCTATTCTTCATGATGAGTCGAATAGCAAAAGGAATAGAATCAGCCCTTGCATAGAAAACCCTATTCCGCAATTCTTTAATTGCAAGTACAAGCTTGTTTTCTGTAAGTCGACTTCTTGAACGGTGGCTATTATGTCAGAAGAAGAAAAGAGTAATGCAAATCAGAAGGAGGAACAGGAAGAGAAAGAGGAAGAGGACGAGTGGGCTAAGTGGAAAGAAGCTGGGATAGTGGCCAGAGACGCTTTAGACATTGCTCGTGACATGATTGAACCCGGTGCAAAAGTGCTTGATATTGTAGAAGCTGTTGAAGGGCACATTTTGAAGCATGCCAGCGGTGTATCTTTCCCATGTAACGTAGCCATCAACAATGTAGCTGCCCACTACACTTCTCCTCTGGAGGATGAAACCGTCATAGAAGAAGGCGATCTTGTTACGGTCGACTGTGGAGCGCACATCGATGGTTGTATCTCGGATTCTGCTTTCACGGTAGCACTGAATCCCGACCATGATGATTTGGTTCAGGCTTCAGTGGATGCCACCAATACTGCTATCAAGATGTTTCGACCAGGTGCCAAGCTCAATAGCATTGGGGCCCTCATCGAACAGACGATTGAGGATGCAGGTTTCAAGCCTGTGAAGCAGCTGACAGGACATCAGCTGAGAGAATATGAGCTCCATGCTGAGAAGCAGGTCCCGTGTGTTTCAGGGAAATCCGAGGTCAAAGTTGAAGCAGGAGAAATGTATGCAATAGAAACTTTCGCGAGTACGGGAGCTGGCAATGTCACTGATGGTCCTGATGCCTACATCTACCAGCTCTTGCCAATACGTGTCCCTGTACGGTTCCGTGGATCCAAGCAATTCTTGGCAATCGCACGTCGCGACTATGGCGAGTTCCCATTCGCAAAACGCTGGTTGGCCAAAGAAATGAAGCATGCAGCTCTTGAGATGGCAATCAGAGAACTGGAGAAGAATAATGTGCTCATTGGTCACAATGTTCTATCTGAGAAAGAAGGCGAACTTGTTTCTCAGCATGAACATACTATAATCGTGACTGAGGATGGCTACATACAAACCACCTAGCCTCTCAAAAAACCTGGCATCAGAAGATATCCTCTTGTTCTAGATATCACTTCTACAAGAATGGCTACGCATGCCATTATCTTCCGGTGCATGCTGGCCCATCAGGTCTTTCAAAACGGCCGCAATCCAGCTTCAGCTGAATCGTTTGCAGAGACTATCTGAAATGTAGAGCTAGCGTCTGCCTGGCCTGTTACTCCAGTCTATTTTTATCATCTCGGGCGGGAACCCCAGATCCGAAAGCACATCTTCAATCCTACCTCGATGATCACCTTGCAATTCAATATGACCATGTTTGGCAGCACCTCCACACGCCAACTTACTCTTTAGCTGTGAAGAAAGATCGTCGAGATCAACTGCCTTATCAAATCCAGACAGCACCGTATACATGCGACCCCATTTTCGTCGCTCGACATCTACTTTGATTTGTGCCTCTTCTTGTGCAATGGTTTCGCAAACGCACAAGTCTCGAGGGAGCCCACAATTCGGACATATACCGCCTTCGTCTTCGCTCAGTAAAAATTCCACCTTCATTGTTAGGTTCTTATTCAGTTGTGTGTTTACGCGTAACCCTCCCATATAAGTGCTACCAACTACTAAAGGTACTACCCATGACTGACAGGATTCTGATTGCTGATGCTCTAGCAGCCGGGTCCGGAAAACGGACAAGTTCACGGGATTCTATAGGCTGCGGCCCGAGAGCAGTTGCAGGGGTGTTTGAGAAACACAGTATTCCCTGCAGGATCATGCGTGCTGAGGATTTACTTCAGAAACCGTCTCGGATGAAGAGATTTTCTCATTTTGCCATTTCTGCCATGACCATGGATTTGCCGGCTACAGAGTCTCTTATCGGATTATGGCGGTATCGACAACCAGAAGGCAAGGTCGTCTTGGGGGGGCCCATTGCACAGGGAAAGGAGAGTATCCTCGAATCCCTGAAACCTGACGTGTTGGTCCTAGGAGAAGGTGAAGCCACACTTGATACACTGCTCTCCGCTGGATTCCTTGAGGATTCGGTTTCATTATCGTCGATACAGGGAATCGGCTATGTGGACGAAAGCGGGCCATTCCTCACAGAGCAACGACCTCCCCTTTCTGAGCGAGATTTATCCGAAACATATACTCCTTCGACAGTGCGGATAGTTGACTACGAAACCTATCCAGCCGCCAAGGTCTACGTAGAGACAATTCGCGGGTGCTCCAACTTCAATCGAGCCCGGATTCAACTTCCAGATGGCAGAAGATGTTCTGAGTGTGGGAACTGTGCTTCGGAGAACTTACAGGATCGAATGTATTGCCCTGAAGATATCCCACCCGGGTGCGGATTTTGTAGTGTACCTTCGGTATGGGGGCCTCCTAGGAGCCGGTCGATTGACGCGATAGTGCAAGAGATTGAGGAGCTGCTTGATCTGGGAGTTCATAGGATTGTTCTCGAGGCTCCTGGCTTCTTGGACTATAAGCGAGGCAGCTACCCGCTAACAAATCCATGTAGTCCACCACCGAATCTCGAGGCTATATCCGAACTTCTGACCCGTTTAGCAACCCTTCAACAGTTTGAGAATGGGACTGCTCACCTGAGTATTGAGAACATCAAGGCTTGCCTGTTTGATGAAGAGGTTACAGAAGTTCTTGCGCACACGGTTCCCGAAACTTCTCCCAATATTGGGCTTGAGACTGGTTCCGAAGAACATCGGCAGAGAATCGGTAAATGCGGCACAGTATACGGTGTACTTCGCGCTGTTGAAACAGCTTCTGAATATGGCCTCAATCCGTATGTTTACTTCATTTACGGATTGCCCGGCGAAACGGAAGAGACCGTCAGAGAATCAATCCGGATTATGCGCAAGCTTCACGAGGCTGGAGCGCGTCGAATTATTCTCTATGGTTTTCGTCCCTTGCCTGGTTCAGCTTTTGAATCCTTTTCAGGACCGCAAATGGATCATTCATTAACAAGGGAACTCAGGAAAGAAGCTGCTCGAATTAACAGGAGCGAAAAGAAATCCTATGTGGGGAAGACTGTCCGTGGGGTTGCGGCGGAACCCTCATGGTCACGTCATGGTTTCACCATGGTCTACCCTCTTGGCGAGGGGCCAATAATGACTGTGCAGGGTGGATTCACTTCTGGGACGGTTCTCGATGTGAGAATCACAGAAATACTAAGTGAGAACCTTTTGGCTGGAGAAGTAGTGCGTTCTTAGCCTCATTGCTCCTCTTCTCAGAGCCTCTTCTGTGTAACGCTAAGCAAAACTTCATATGTGCTCAATTAGCTATTCAGATTGTAGTTACCAGCGGATAGGTGGTACTGCATTTCATACAATTGCACAGGAGATTCAAAATCGCATGGTCTATGTCTGTCATAAATGTAAGAAAGAAGTCACAACCGAAGGTCTTGAAACCTTGCCGGGTGTCAAATGTCCATATTGCGGTAGCAGAATCCTGTACAAGGTGCGCCCTCCGGTAGTTAAACGCGTCAAGGGTGTATAGATTCCTTTTTTTTTCTGCTTATCTATGGTTTGAATATGAGATAAGCAGCTGCAACTACAGATGCCAGAAATAGCAGGACAAAACACAATGACATTAATTTCCGTTTAAGACTATACCTCATGAAGTCTTTTCCTCCGATGCAAGGATCTTTCCGATTTTCCTGAGATCTTCGATACCTCTGATTTCTTCTTGGAAGAGGCGTAACTCTGTTATGTCCATATCATGAAAGAGGTCCCTAATATCAGCTAGGTTCCTTTGCTGCATTTGGCGACGATGATTGCAAAATGTACAATCTGGGTTTGGAGGTACGATCTGATTCACTATTATGTTATTTGCGGGAATATCCCACGCATCCAAGCTCCCAAGCAGGCGTTGAGTTTCAAAAACAGCCATTGCTTCAGGAATCATGACGACGACAAACTGAGTTATATCGGGGTTAGATAGTTCATCCCGGGCCAGCTTGATTTTCTCTTTTGTTTGTTGAAGCATCTGCCATGATGTATCCTCTTGTTCTTGACTACCGAACATGGACTTGAAACCCGACATCATTGAACTCAATCGTTGTCTGAGTGTGAGGATCCGGCCTAGCCAGCTATCCAACATATCCGGCAATTCAAGGAGTTTCAGGGTGTGTCCAGTTGGTGCCGTGTCAAAAATAACCCTGTCATAGGATGCATCTTCTACGAATTCTAGGATTTTACCAAATGCCATTGCCTCGTCGGATCCCGGTGGTGACATACCGCCCATGTCGCCCATAAGCTGAGATGCCATCTGGCCTTCAGCACCAGCAGCCCCAGATCCTAACATGTCTTGGAACTGATTCATGCCCTTCTCGGTATCTATTTCCATGCCCCACAACTTCTCCACCCCCTCGATAGGTATGACCTCACCCCCTGAGAGATTCTGATTGAAGCTGTCGCTTAGGCTATGGGCTGGGTCTGTCGATATAACCAATGTACGGAAACCATGTTCTGCCGAAAGAACGGCCATTGCTCCCGCGCAAGTGGTTTTACCAACACCACCCTTCCCGCCAGAGAGGATGAATCGAATTGTATCATTGTAAATTATGTCATGCAGGGTCATCGGGGGTCCTCTTGGAAGCTGGTGTATAGTGGTCTATTAATTCTTCCATAATTGCTATTCTCTCTGCGCACCTCTCATTCTCTACATCTCCGTTTTAGGTAACCTTTAAGCCGGGCCATATCACCTCATTATCCCGACAACAGCTCGAAAAGAAAAGAGGAAACACCTGATGTCGTTCCCGCAAGTCAGAACAAATCCACCGGAATTTACATCTACACTTCTCAGACTTCTGAAAGTGGAAGTGCCGGATTTTCTGCCATTTCCTAATCCTAACCTGATGGAACGATTCAATCCCAGCTCAATTTTCTTTATTATGATTGATAACTTCGGCCTATTTGAAGCGGTCGTTTACAAACCTGAGGCCCTCATCAAGAAGCTTGAAGCCGTAGCGGTTCTAGAGACCGATGAGCCCTATGCTATACCTCTCATTAACACGATTCTAAATGGCCCAGAAGAGGAGAAGTTCAATCTCCTGCAGCATATTGATGATAGTGGCAAGGTCGTACAGGCGATTTGCCGAGATGAAGATCAAAGGCAATTTGGTCTCGACCAATCATTCACGATGACGGTTCGCAACGATATGGCAGTCTACGTGGAATCGACCAAACATATTGCTCGCAGCGAGTTCCTTTATCTGCACTTTCTCGATTTCGAAAGCCTATACGCTCAATATGGACATCGGACCCCTCCAAAGAAACTTTTGGAAAAGATTGTTCGTCGAACGGATAACTGGATTAAGGTCTTCTGCAGGCAGGCCAGAAAGGATACTCTTTTCGTGGTGGTAGGGAATCACGGAAGAACAAAAATTCCGCTTGATTATGAAGGCAAACTAGCGGAATGGCGGAAGGCTAATGCACCAATAGCCGTGATGTTCCAGAAGCGCACTAAATAGCTGCCAGGATTCCAGGTAAGCCGAAGGCAATCGCGATAATCCCAAGGAAGAGACAGAGTTTCCAAAAGCTGATTTTCTTGGCCAATCTGAGCAGAGTTTCCATTGATGCCAGTCCCACGATGAATACGATGATTTCGGTGGCTGCCAAATCTAGTGGTGTCATCTGTGGTGGTAAAGAGGTACCAGTAAGCATCTCGATAACAAAAATCCCGATAACCGCTGGGACACTCATTAGGAAACTGATTTTCATAGCAGTTTCTTTGTTGACCCTCTGCATGAGCAAAGAAGAGATTGTGAGACCCGATCGGCTGAGTCCTGGTAAAACAGCAAATCCTTGCACTAATCCAGCCACTGCAGCTTCCTTGATAGATGGCTCCTTAGTAGTCATATTTCCGATTCCTGTTCTCGTAGGAAGATAAAGTATGATTGCTGTGAAGACCAAGAGCATACCAACCATGGTATTCAAGGTTTCACCATGAAAGGTAGAAAGACTGGATTTGAGTAGCAGATACAAAGGAATTGCAGTAACGGCGGTACATCCAGTGGCTACTAGCAGAAGCTTGAAGAGTTGCTTGTCCTGAATAGTTAGAATCTCCAGTATTTCTCTTGGGTATCTGACGATAACTGCAAGGGCCGTACCTAGATGAAGCCATACGATGAGTGTAAGAAGACTTTCTGCCGGGAACGTGGCAAAATTGTAAACAAATAGCATTGTTTGCCCTTCACTGCTTATGGGCAACCACTCGATGAGCCCTTGTAGTAGTGCTGCAATGACCTGCCATGGTTCCATCGGGTGAATCCTCTACTTCGAAGCATCTGGCGAAGACTTAAAAGCTCCTCTAAACCTGCCGACCCTGAGAGTGTTGGTGCGTAGCATGGTTCTCGACAATGGCCGATTTCTAACTCAAGAACTGGCTAATATAACCCAGATGCTTGAGGAACACTTCAGGTATGCTCTATCCGCGAACAAGATTGTGACAACCAGTCTCAATACATGGCTTGATGATGGAAAGAAGGTTGCTCCTGAAAAGCTGGATGAAATCACGTCAATAGAAGAAAAGGCAGACAAGCTAAAACGATCCATTCTCAACGAACTTGCAAAGGCCAACTCACTCATACAGCGCGAAGACCTTGTTCGACTTATTCATTACAACGATAAGCTCATCGATGGGGCAGAAATTGCGTGTTATCATTTGGCTGCTGTTGCAAGTAAATGGGAGCCCAGTGATAAACTCAAGAAGACTGTTTCAACTATTGGCGAGAAGATTATTGCCACTGTAACAGAACAGAAAGAAGGAGTACGATTCCTCTCAATAAACATGGAAAAATCTATGGAGAAAGCAAACCAGATTTGCAGCATTGAGAAGGAAATCGATATCCTCCAGCGGGAAGCTATAAGCATGCTCTATCCTGCAGAATTGGATTTAGCCATTCTGCTGAGATTCAGAGATTTTCTCAACACCCTTGAGGAGATAGCCAATCTTAGCGAAGATGCCGCTATTACAATACGGTCCCTTTCTCTTACCTTGCGAACCTGAAATTACTACAAGTGAGTTGTGTGACTGTGTCAGACCCCTCAAATGAGACTGTAGAAGGTCAGCTAGTCACTGACCGAACTATCGTCTGGAATCCTGATCACAGCAGCATGCTCTACAGAATGGGCTACTTCGGTCAACCTGTGGGAATCAGGAAGCCCAAATCACCTGATTTTGACAAACCACTAGAACTATCATTGCTGGAAAGCATCTACCTTAGTGAAGAGGGTATATTGGTTGTCAAGCGGGCTGAAGACGGTCAGGTTCTTGAGAAAGAGGCCTTGATTCAAATTGGTTTGAAGAAAACGCCTGAATTCAATGTTCGCTACAGAGTATACTCAGAGCTTCGCAGACGCGGATATGTAGTACGGCCTGGTCTCAAATTTGGTACTGATTTTGCTGTATATGAAAAGGGGCCGGGAATTGATCATGCACCCTTCATGGTTCATGTTATTCCTCAGAAAAAGGGTGTTGACCCACTTGATATTGTCCGAGCTAGCCGCTTGGCAACGAGTGTGCGAAAGAAATTCATAATAGCAACAGTTGAAGAACGCGGGGAAATCGGCTATTACTCCTTTGAATGGTTTAGACCATAGTTTTGGAGTAGATACGTAGCTACTGCCTTAGTATGTTTATATCTTGGAAGAAACAACATTGCAATGAGCAAGACAAATAAAGGGCCAACCTAATGATTTCCTTAAGTTCACAGTCTAATAGGGTGATATTCAATGCCAGACAAAGCGGAAAATGCAAAGACCTTCGGCAAGCTGCTCGCAGAGGCCTGGGAAAACACGCCTAGTTTCATCTGCAGTAATGACGACTATGCATACTGTTTGTATCCTGCCGACAAAACCAAGGAGAAATGGATTGAGGGTTCTCTTACGTTTCCGGATGGGTTTTTTGACAAGAAGGAAATTGCACCCAAGAAGGCTATTGCCCTGCTAATTGAAGAACTGAAGGTTCTCCCCTCGTATGGTGCAGAGACCATAGTCAACACGAAGGCGAAGTTTGACGACCTCGTTGCTAGACTTGCAGAGCTAGCATAGTTCGTTTCTCACTCTTTCTCTTGAGAAGGGGGACCCTCCAGATGGGGGGCTAATCTTGATTGATTACGAAGACATTTTTTCAGATTTGAACGAGGAATCCCGTGAGGCATTGATTTCAAGGGCAGAACAAATAGTGTTGGATCGCGAGCTTGATAGACTCACAGAAGAAATCGTGGCAACGCGGCAGGCGCTTCAGCTGGAGAATGCTGACAAGATGCTACTTGGTACTAGGGCTAGAACCCTTGCGACCAGACTCAAAAACATCAGGAAAAAACGAAAGAGTTTGGCTAATGTGGATATCAAATTGCGTATTGAGATACTCATTGAAGCTGTGAGAAAAACCTCCCAAACAAGATTGGAAATACCCCCCGCTTCTAGAAGAAACAAGGATTCGGAAACGCTTAGTACATATGACATCACCAAAATGGATTCTTCTACAATCAAACAGCATCTGAAACAGGAAGTAGAAACCCTGGAGCAATGTATTCATCGCATGGCTAATGCTATTCAAAACCTAAGAAATGAAGAAACTGAACTCCGTGCACGATACGACATAGACTCTCTAGCTAGATTCCACTATTTTAGGCAACGTGACGAAATTCGAAGAGAAATTGAAATCCTAGAAATCTGCAGGGAAATAGCGGAACAAAGCATCGCACAAGCCAATGAGGTACTTCCCTAAAGAAGGCATGCCTATTCTGACTTGAGTGGCCTCAAGTGTGATTTTTTGGTGATATGACAGGTTTTCGAATGGTTTATGAGTTAAGTGAATTTTGAGACACTGCATGAGTTTCTAAGCGATGTCGATAACCACACTTGATTCTTGGCGAAGGTGATGTTACTGAAATCTCGTTATACAGTATTGACGAACGTGTATAATGAAGAGGATAGAATTCCTAGGCTGTTTGATGAAATCGAGAAACAGACGTTACTACCAGCTCACTGGGTATTGATTGATGACGGTTCAACTGACAACACAGCTTCGATTATTGAAACCCTTTCTTCAAGAAGCCCTGTCGATATCATCTCTATACAGATGCCGCAAAAAACCAAGCCCGATATCAATACTGTGGGTAGATCTTATGAGAAGGCTCTTCCAGTTCTCAAGGACTTGAGTTCGGATTATGGGGCTCTCATGGATGTTGACGGAAGAATTCCTTCCAACTATTTTGAACGTATGTTATCGTGGTTGGATAATCATCCTCGCATCGGAGTGGTTGCTCCAAAGAATCCTAAGAATCCTGCTCTACGAACTATGCCTTCGGGTGGCGGTAAGGTTTTTCGATGGGCTATTCTCCAACAAATCAACTCAGTTTGGGATCTTCACCCTGACACTTTCTTGAACATTATCGCCTTGGCGAGCGGATACAAAATTGCCATCCGTTATGATATAGAAATACTTGCACCACCAACATTTCTTTGGTCCAAAGAGGGTCATTTTAGGCGAGGAAGACGCAGTTACTACGTTTCGCGCAATCCTTTGCTCGTCATTGCATCTGCTATTACAAGTGCACTTCGTATGGGTCCCGCCCATGGATCTGCTTTACTAAGAGGATACTGGCAAGAATGGGTTCGCGGCTCTTGGAATTGTAATATTCCTGTGGTTCGCTATTACTACAGCCTAACTCGTCTTCTAAGGAAGATTCTTCAGAGAGAAAAAGATGTTGTTTTCATTGAGAGCCAGCGTGGTCACCGTTACCGCTAGGCCCTTTGATAACTCAGTCCTCTGCAGGATTCTTCTCCTTAAGTGCCAGTCCCACAATGCCTATAAGCAGCTGGCTAGAAAGCTCACAAAGACGGTGAAGAGAAGTGCTAGATAAGGTCCGCCCGGAAATGAGGGCTTTGATTTATTTCATGGTTGCCCTGTCACTTATTGGCATAGGGTTGTTACTGGGACAAAGGGAGTTCGCGCTTGATTTCTTAGTACCACCGTGAGTGCCTTCTAGGTACCAAAACCTCCGAGAGGATTTGATTGTCCCGTCTTGATGATATCGTGGACATGTTGCTTTCATTCAATGGAATCTCTCGGAAATTCGTGCTTCCCAGCATAATAAGTCGTCTTCGAAAGTCTTCTTACAATGGTGATTTTCCGCATACATTGGGCGAGGATTCAGCTGCAATAGAGACTAGCTGTGATGAATACGTTCTCTTGACTACTGATTCTATCGTCGAAGAGTTGTGCCTTTACCACCCTCGAGCAGCTGGCTTCAATGCCATTTTGGCTAATGTGATGGACATTTATGCCGCAGGAGGTAGACCCACATCACTGGCTGTTGCGTTATCCTATTCTGACGAAGATGTGGGCGAGCAATTACTTGAAGGGCTTATTGATGGCTCACACAAGTTTAGAATCCCCTTGGTTCGTGGGCATACAAATTCGCAATCTCAATCAACTTATGTTGTTGGATCTGCTACTGGAACTGTAGAGAAATCGAACCTGTTGACCGCGGGAGGTGCACATTCTGGCGATCATCTGGTTTTGCTTTTCGATAAGAATGGTAAGGTTGGTGCGCATTATAAGCTGGGCTGGGATTCAGTAACTGAACAAGACTCGGATGCAGTTATTCAACGTTTATCTACAATGAATGAACTTGCAGAGCTTCACTTGGTACATGCATCCAAAGATGTTTCAACAGCTGGAATGGTTGGAACAGCAGGGATGCTCCTCGAATATTCTGGCAGAGGAGGACACCTAGATCTGAATGCAGTAAAATCGGAGATTCCTAGTACGGTTTCTCTCGAAGATTGGCTGAGAATGTATATCTCACTTGGCTTTCTGGTTGCAGTTAGCCCCGAGAATCATTCCAGAGTGTCGGAAATATGTACGAAACATGGTATGGAACATGTAGTTGTGGGCGAAGTGGATGATAGTGAAGAACTTAGACTTCGCTTGGCCAATCGCGAGAAAGTGATTTTTGACTTCTCTCACGGCCCAGTTCTTACTCCAGAAAATAGACTTCAGAATGACTGATTTTCAGAGATAGGCTGATTTCTATTCTCTCTATTCAATGCCTGCGAGAGCGGAAATCATTATAATGATATCCGAAATTGCCCATTCAGAAGTGACAAATTTGGCTGATAAGACATGCAGCATCGTGGGTTGTGATAAACCTGTCAAGCGATCTTTTCCAACAAAGCGAATAGCTAACAGCATTCGAAAGGCAGGACTAGAAATGGAAACTTCTCGCTATAGGCGCACATATCTCTGTCGACGGCACTGGAAAATCGTAAAAAAGGAATTCAAAAAGAAGCGAGATGTTGAACGTCTTCGATGGGGTCCCTAATTTACAATAGCTCTGTTTAATACTGATGAAATCCAAAGAGTGCATGCCCTAGGAGGCATGTCTCTTGTCTTCAAGTGATGAAGTTCTTGCCAAGGTTGCACCCGAATGGAAACTGTGGTTGGAATATGATGGAGAGTATGTTTTCGGTCCTGGTGCATATGCCATACTCAAAAGCATCGACGAAGAGGGTACAATAACAGCTGGCGCAGCGGCTCTAGATATGTCATATCGTTACGCGTGGGGGATAGTAAAAGACATTGAGAAGAAACTTGGTGTCAGAATACTAGAAACATATCGGGGTGGAAACGTTGGCGGCGGAGGAGCAAAGATAACTCCAGAAGGCAGGAAGCTCATGAATCTTTTCGCAGCTGCGAAGAATAAACTGGAATCTGCCACTGCTGATTTTCGTAATGAATCATAATCTGTATGTTCTATGTTCTCCTCAATATCGCCTCATCAATATACTAGATGAATAGCTTGCCTCTTAGAGGAATCTAATCTCGATTGCACCATTTGGACAGTGGCTTTTGCATTCAAGACACATGATACAGTCAGGACTATGCATATGCTGGTACGGAAAACTGCGAATCCGGATATTCATCGGACAGACCTCCTCACATACCGTACATGTATCAGGAGTACAGCGTGCAGGATTCCTTCCTATTCCAATGAGCGCATCTCTGGAAAATACACCATACAGCCAGCCTGCTGGACAGAGCCATCTACAGAACCACCGTGGGAACCAGTAGGAAATTGCAAGAATAATCCCAATGAATACAACCTGTAACCAGAACACAGGTTCCCATGTTAAGAGAAGCCAGAGGTTATCTAGCCCACTAGGCCAGGTCTGTTCAGGGAAAAGCACGAACAAAATGTATGCTGGATTGAGGGGATCGAATGCTGCTCTGGCAAATGGTCCGAGAACTCGAACTAGATTTTCTTCAGACCCCTGTAATCTGCTTATTCCCACCCAGACGACTAAGAACATCACAATGACGAATATGTAGGCTTTAATCCGTCGCAGTTCCTCCTCTGCGCCATGAGAAGGATGAACCGTTGTCCTATTAGGTAGATTTGCGAAGTCTTGAATAGTTCCAATTGGGCAAATCCATCCACATGGTGCTCGTCCTATTACTATCAGAATGAGAATCATGGCACCAATGGTAAAGAATGGAAATGCACCATTTGTAAATACCCTCTGCATGACATCAAACGATCCCGCAATCATTGCAAAGGGCGCCTCCAGCGGTGCTATTATTGGCAACGTTGGTAGAATCTCGTGAAATGTGTCCCAGAATTGAAGTATTTGTTCTTGACCAAACCAGGCAGTGAAAACATAGGCATTGATTCCCAGTAAGAACAAGATCTGTACCACACGACGGAGCATTCTTACATTTATGAAACGACCAACTAATTCGCGGGCATCAAAGCCCCTCGAAGAATCATCTGAGGCAGATTCTTGTTTTGAAACTGCTTCGTCTTCTTGAGATTCGTGTGGTTTTTTGCTCTCATCGGCATTGTCTGCCATGGCATTCATTCCTCGGCTGGAACAATGTTGGCGTGCCTTGGCAACGTTAAAAGGATTATGTTGAAAACGTGTACCATAGACGAAAACAGATGGCTACGCGGCTATTCTTGATGGTTGAAACTGAGATGAACCACCTCATCAACTAGTCTTATCGTTAGCACATAGTTTCCTCTTCCTTGGAATCCCGTGGATAATAAAGAATGACTGTATGTGTGTGGCCACGAACCGACTATCTCGCCATCTTGAGAATATGTGATAGTTAGCTTGTTGTCTTGGACCTGAATGGCAAACCCTTCAGGGGCGTTGAATTGGACAGTAGTTCTGTTTGCTTGCTCCATATCGATTTCTTCAGTCGCGTTATGTATTTGGTTGGCTGCCTGTTGTGCCATTTCGAAACGGGTGGCCCCCGCCATAAGATTGACTGCATGCATCAGCAGAGGTACCCCGACAATAACCGCACTTGATAGCCCAACCGCAATGAGCAACATCTTTTCCAGTGATCTGGAAACCATATCTTGTTTAATGCATCCTACCCAATAAACCACTCGAATGGAAGCATACGAGTATGTGAGCTTCGCCTTTTGTGATAACGTTTTAACTGATGATACTCACTGACTTCTTGGGAGTGTGACCTTGCAAAACCTGATTCCCGTACATGTGGGACTTGTAGGCCACATAGACCATGGCAAAACAGAATTGGCGAAATGTCTTAGTGAAAAAGTATTCACAGCTGGCCTTGATAAGCATCCCCAGTCAAGAAAGCGCGGAATCACAATCGATTTGGGCTTCAGCATGTTTTCTTCCGACAAATACCTTGTGACCCTTGTTGATGCTCCGGGTCATGCTGATTTGATTCGAAGCGTTGTAGCTGGTGCCAGTATCATTGATGCCGCTATTCTGACAGTTGCAGCTGATGAAGGCGTGCAGATACAGACCATCGAACATGCCACTGTTCTCAAGGCGATGGCTATAGACAAATTGCTTGTTGCCATTACGAAAACCGACCTTGTTGAGAACAATCAAGTGAAGCAGGTTTCAAGAGAAGTTGAAGGAATCGCAAAGCGATTGAAACTGGAGCCAGTTGATTATATCCCTGTCTCTGCGGAAACAGGTACTGGCATCCAGAAGCTGCGTGAGATACTGGTAGATTCACTTACTTCCCCCAACCGAGAGGATGAAGGCCCCCTTCGCATACCTATAGATCACGCATTTCCCGTTACTGGTCATGGAACTGTATTGACTGGCACTATTCTTAGGGGGTCTCTATCTACTGGTGATGCGGTACAATTGGTGCCAGGAGGAAGTCGAGCAACAGTACGTACGATTCAGACCTTCGGACAGGAACGAGAGTCAGCAACCGCAGGTGATCGCGTGGGTGTGAATGCTCCAGCATTTGATCATAAACGCATTGAGCGTGGAAACTATCTCTGCACTCCTGATAGCATGAAGACTGCAGAATCCCTTCTAATAGGAGTCGAACTCAATCCGGGGTATGAGGGCCGTATTACTGCACGGATGGTTGTGAATGCAACGATTGGAATGTCGAGCGTTACTGCAGAAATCGTACCTTTCAGAGAGATGGATGGACGACGAATTACCGTCGAAGAACCTCAGGAGCGAGTATTCGAAGCTGCGCTGTTGCTGAAGGAGAAAGTACCTGCAGAAATAGGAAATCGTGTCCTACTCATGCGAACCGATATGCCTGTAACAAGTATGCGCATCGTTGGTTGTGGAATCATTGGTGACCTCATGAATGTAGTAACACTACACCACGTGCGGACGAGAAATGGAGAAATCAGTAGAATTCGAGATGAGGATGTACTGATAGAGGGCCTTGCCCGAAGCAAGCAAAAAGCACAATCACTGAAGGGACAAACCGTCCGTAGTGAAAATGGAGCTAAAGGAAGAATCTTGGATGCGTTTGGAACCCGTGGTGTCGTAATAGTGACATTTGAAGATGAAGTGGAACTCAAAGAGGAAGTCGTATTGGAGGACTACATAGAGGAGGAATACCGTTTTGGCAGATGAGCCTATTGACCGATTTGAAGCACTTGTACCTCATAACATGAAAGAACGGGGGCGAATTACGCTTGAGGCATTGCTTTCACCAGTTCGTGATGTGATAAATCGAAGACAATTCCCGAAAGAACCGCTCTCAGAAGAACAGGTCGATTTACTGCTACGACTACTTTCATCAATGGATACAGACAAAGATCCAGATGCAGCAAGAGTGGGTGAACGAGAAGGAAGGACCGCTAGTCCAATGATACAGAAGCTGGCGGCAGGATTTAATCATGGCATTGGGCGCAGTGGCCATGTGACAGCTCCTCAGCCAAAGGCTCCGGGAGCATCTATAATGCAGAGAATAGCCAATTCTGTTGCCCTTGACGCCATTCGTGAGTTAGGCTTGCCCAATGTCCGAGCTGGTTTGGTTACTCCCCTTTCTACCGGCATGACACTAGCACTGGTATTCGGGGCATTTCGGAGGGAAATTGGCACACGAAACGTCATTTATCCACGTATTGATCATACCTCACCTAAGCGGGCAATTCAACTTGCCGGACTAAACGAGAAGACTATACCCACTGTTCTGGATGGAGATGCAGTTGTCCCCGATATGAACGAATTTGAGAAGTGTTTGCAGGATGCAAAAAACGCAGCCGTTTTAGCAACAACCACCTTCTTCCCCCCACGTGAATCTGATCCTGTCAAAGCAATCGCCAAGCTATGTGAAGAAAAACAGATACCTCTGGTGATCAACAACGCCTATGGTGTTCAATCGAAGCGTGTTATGAGCGAGATTCGTTCTGCAATTGATGCTGGCCGAGTTGATGCAGTTGTGCAGAGTAGTGACAAGAACTTCTTGGTGCCTGTTGGTGGTTCAATCCTAGTATCTCCTCGTGATGACATCATTGAACAGGCTGCTGAAACGTATGCTGGGAGAGCAACGGCAGCACCAGTCGTTCAAACATTAGCCGCTTTGCTAGTTCTCGGACTGGAGGAATACAGCAAGTTACAGGAGGCACAGGTAAATAACCTCAATTTTCTGGAGGATGAGATGGCATCTATTGCCGATTCTGTTGATGAGCGCTTATTGTCGATTTGGAACCCAGTGGCATGTGCGATGACTATTGACGGATTTGACGCAAAAAAGATTGGAGGGCGGCTCTATAACAGAAGAGTTACCGGTCCCCGAGCTGTACCTAAGAACGGGAAGGGAGCTTCAATCGATGGTTACCCACACAGCTACTTGGTGATGAATGCCGCCATCGGAGCAAGTCGTACAGACGTTAAACAAGCTACTACTAGACTATATAAGGAATTAACCGAATGGTTAAAGAAGGGTTGAAGGAGGCTTCTCCTGTATGGAAGACTTGGAAAATCAGCCTAAGGTCAAGCGCACCATAACCTATGATCGTCCACAATCCTCAACCATATTCAGAATTTCTTGGTTCGCAATTGGATTGAAACCCGGGGCGATGCTCAACGAGTATAGTGAAGGGGAGGGCAAGCTGTTCAAGGGTAAGGCTATGTTTACAGTCCCTCTAGATGATACTAAGACGCAGGTCCGCTTGTGGGTGGAAGAAGCTCAGCGCTCTATCGAATTGACAGCTTGGGGTCCCGATAAGGAGATGCTGAATGACTACCTAGATGAAGTTGTTTCACGTTTGGAGACCTACATCGGCAAGTACTTGGAGCTATCTGATGAAGATAGACAGAAAGTCCGCCGGGCATTAGTTGCAAAAACATGTTGGGATCGCGTAGTCTATGAAATCCTGAACAAGGCGCCACTTAGTTCCATCTATGTTCAAGTTGCTCATGGCAGAGAAATGATGATCAAAGCAACCGAGGGCGAGGATATTCATCCACTAGCTTTGACGACGAGCGGATGGTTGACGAAAATCGAAGAACTCCCTCAAGATGAACCTCCACCATCTGATGTTGCGGAGAACCTTGCCAAGAAAACAGTAGAATGGAAGAAAGAAACACACGGCGTCATAGGAAACTATCTCTAGATGATCTGTTATCACTGAACATCCTTCAGAAATCATTTGTTACTACCCGGGAACTTAAGTCCAAATCCAGCTGCATTCTAGCTTGATTCAAACATGGCCCCCTCTAGGGACGGTGGACTGTCCCCGTGGGCTTCAAACCCATGAGTTCGCTAAGAACTAAGAGTTCGATTCTCTGGGGGGGCCGCCACTTTTCCATCTGAAAGATTGGGCAGAAGAATACCACTATGAGACCGGAAGGAAACAGAAACCCCAGTTACAGCTATTCAACCTTTGACAGACTGGCGGAGCGATACGATTCTTGGTTTGAACAAGCTGGCAGACTGATATTCTCAACTGAAGTCAGGGCTTTTCGTAGCGTCCTTCCAATGTTGCCTGAACCATGGCTTGAAATAGGTGTGGGGAGCGGCCGTTTTGCAAGGGCATTGGGCATTGATGTTGGTATTGATCCCTCTAGACAATTGCTTGAGATGGCGAAACAAAGGGGCATCGATGTCGTTCTTGCACGGGGCGAGGACGCGGTATTCAAGAATGAAACCTTTGGTACTGTGTTTCTGATTGTCACTATATGTTTCCTAGATAATCCCATGAAGGTATTACACGAGATCCATAGAATCCTCACACCGGAAGGCAGGGTTGTTCTTGGCTTGGTATTGTGGGATAGCCCTTGGGGAAGCTACTATCGAGAAAAGAAGGCTGAGGGCCATCCATTCTATGATTATGCGACCTTCTTCAGCATGGATGAGATGTCGAAACTGCTTGAGGAAACTGATTTCACGATTGAGAAAACTGTCTCAACACTCTTCCAAGAACCGGAGAAGGTGAAACATATAGAAAAGGCACGCAAAGGATATTCTGCAAATGCGGGGTTCACTATTCTACTTGCTAGAAAAACAGGATGCTAAATGTCGGTAACGTACGGACGTGACGAAATGAGGATACAACACCTAAGGACCGCAGGAATGTTTAAACATCATGAGTGGCCACTCAAAATCCCAGCAACCATTCAGGGCAACAGTCGTCAGACGTGATTGAAGTGATAGTAATGCTCCTTTTGCTTCTTGGAATCGGGTTCGCATCAGGCTTTATCAGTGGCCTCCTAGGTCTAGGCGGTGGTTCGATCAGAATTCCCCTTCTGAATTTGATAGGTTTCCCCCTGATTTTCGCTTATGGAATGAACTTTTTCACAATCCCTGTCTCCTGTTCGATGGGGGCCTACACCCAACGGGAGAATTTCGATTCCACATTTGGTTCTTCCATGGCTATCGGGGGGTCTATTGGTATGCTTATGGGCACTGCTGTGACCTTCTGGTTATCAGCGTCAGCGCTAAGTATGGCAATCATGTTTGTTGTGGTCTCGATCCTGGCCGTAGTCGGCATGAATCTGAACCATATTGCACCTCACCTATCCAACGAACTATCACCCTCAAGACGCGTTGTTGCGCTCGCAACATTCGGTGCTAATACGCTAGCTGCGATGAAGGGTGGTAGTGGTGCTTCACTATACGGCCCCCTCCTCAAGACCTTCAAAGTCAACATCCACAGAGCAATTGCTACTTCTCTCTTCGTTGCGACAATTACCTCAACAATTGGGGTGTTCCTCTATTGGAGCCAGGGCCAACTCCTATTGATCGAGGGACTAGCTGTTCTTGTGGGTTCACTGCTCGGCTCACGGGTTGGCAGCTTGCTCTCTCTTGATACTGAATCCAAATGGCTGGAAGTTGGGCTTTCTGTTGCTGTTGTTGCCTTAGCATCCATAACCTTGCTGAAAGCTTTATTCGCATAACTTTCACTGCTTCAGATAAACTCCGAGCAAGGCCATCATTCGCAGCAAGTCAGCGTTCTTTGGTCCCTACTCCTCTTTCTCTCGAGCTAAGCTTCTCCAACTCCGTTCTTAGTCGTGCCTTGGTAGCTCCAACGGTCCATTCATCGAGCAAGGCCTGCTGCAGTATTTCTCTCCTAGTCAAATGAACACGTTCATCCGGCCCAAGGTCTGGATTGTCTTCCAGAAAATCTGATACTACCCCCCTGGTTGCCACATCTAGTTGGTTGTTCTCCGTCTTCGCAACATCCTGTGGTTGTTCCTCAGCTTCTGCCTTTCGGAGGGCTTCAAGAATTTCAATAGCCTCCTGAGTAGCGCTTTTCCTACTCAAATCAACTGTTGCCAGTGGCTCATCCCAAGCATATTTCTTTCCAGGAATGTCTAATCGATCATCGATTCTGTGAATGACGTGCTCTGGGACAATCATTCGGCGTTTTTTGTTCCATTTGAGAGCTACTTCAAGGGGTGTAGTAACGAACACGGTTCCATATACACAGGTGTGGTTCAGCGCAATTTCGCGGATTTCGTGTCTCATACTTGCATAGTAGTTCGTATCGTCATGGACCACCGATAATCCGCTATCAGCTAAATCCCTTGTTCTCTCAAGCGCTTTTCTTCGTACTTCGTTCTCTTTCTTCGGCGAAAAATCTGCGTAGAATGCTTCGTCTCGCCAGTGATCTGTACTGACAAGTTCTACCTTTGATGGGTACAAATGATGGTGAATGATTTGCCGAGCTAAGGTTGTTTTTCCTGAGGCGGGTATACCGCAAAGAGCGACAACGAATTGTTTCATACTGCACTATCGCCTACCTGACCTACGGCATACCGTCTCTTCTTACAGATCCTTTCTCTGATGCTGAATGTATGATTACCGTCGAATCCTGATATTCAGGTCGTTAGCAAGCTCCTTGTACCTATTACGGACTGTGACCTCGGTCACGTTGGATGCTTTGGCGATTTCTCTTTGAGTTCGCCGGTCATCCTCAATAATTCCCGCAATATACAACGAAGCTGCTGCAATACCTCCTGGGTCTTTGCCTGCGGTTATCCCCTTCTTCTTGGCAGCATTAATTATCTTGGTCGCTGTCTGTACCGTTTTACCGCTCATTCCCAAATCTGATGAAATGCGAGGCATCAAGTCATTAGCTGACGGAATCGGGATATGAACATCGACATGTCTGATGATAAGTCGGACACAGTGGGCCAGTGATTTTCTGTTGACCCTTGCTTCACCGACCATCTCATCAAGCTGTCTTGGAATCTTGTGTATTCGGCAAGACAAGTAGATGGCAGCAGATACCATTCCTTCTATACTTCTTCCCCTAACAAGACGCTTGTTCAAGGCTTTTCTGTAGATTAGGGCTGCAGTCTCCTTGGTTTCCCGAGGGATGCCAAGCTGGGAACAGAGCCTGTCCATCTCACTCATAGCAAGACTCAGATTTCGGTGCTGAGAACTATGAGCAAGCGTGCGAATCTGCCATTTCCGCATTCTGTAAATCGCAGCTCGCCTACTGCCTTTGATTGACCGTCCGTTAGCGTCACGGTTGCCCCAACTGATAGTGGTTGCGAGTCCTTTGTCTGCCATTGTTAGACTCATTGGTGATCCTGTTCGAGCTCGTGCGTTTCGCTCTTCCGCGGTAAATGCTCTCCACTCAGGGCCAGTATCCATTATGTGATCGGATAAAACGCAGCCACAATTAGTGCAGATGCTTTCACCACGCTTAGAATCTTCATAGAAATCGTTACCGCCACAGTTGCTGCAAACCTTTTCCTTTTCTTCGCCTTTTTTCATACTGTGTGCTGGTTTATGTGACATGGTTGACTACCAATCCTCCTCCTCTCAATTTGCGTCACTATTTTCGTGACACAAGACCGACATGGGCTCGTCGGCGAGGGAGGTGTGATTTGTTGTCTGGTTCCCACGAATACCACCGTTTGGTATACGCGGGGTCATTTGTTGAACGATGTACAGATTTGGTCAATCTGCGGAACCCTTCGCTCAGGAATGCAAATAAATCCTTGGTCTGGACAGATATTTGGTTATACAAAACTTGATTGTATTTTTCGCTGGTAACCAATTTTTTCGTGTGGATAAATGAGTAATGAGAAAATAATCACTTTAGCTTTCCAATTCATGATTTTTCATAATTTGGCATTAAAACGCTACCAGGCATGGACCCACAATTCATTTATCAACTGGCCCTCACTATCGAATTTGCACGGTTGCAGGGGTTCTTGATAATAGAAATGACTGTAGACCCATCAACACTCTCCAATGAAAAAGTGCTATTCCTCCTCAACAAATCTACTGGAATGGCCCCCTATTCTCATGAGTTTGTTATGGGCGGTATTGACACTCAGGTGCTTTCAGGCTTCGTTTCTGCAATGGGCAATTTCATGGGTGAAGTGACCGGCGACGAATTCTCGCGATGGAAAACCCACTATGGTTCAGATCATGTTTTCATAGTAGAGGGGGGCGAGTGGGTCGTTGGAGTCCTCGCTGTGTCCCGAGAAACCAATGAAGTGAGAAGCAAACTGCGGCGTGTGGTCAACGAATTTGAAGAAGATTTCGCTTTCTTAAGAAATGCTGACGCAATTGAAGGTAATATGTTCGACGAATTCGATCATTATGTAAGGCGGATTTTTCTTGGAGACCGCCTATCTAAACGATCCATCATTATGAAGCGGCCTGATGCTGAAGTAGACTCTGAAATCTACTCCTTACCAAGTACCGCCTTCAGAGTCGCAAAAATGATGCATCACATTGGAGATGGAATAACGCTTGGCAAACTGGCCAGACAGCTTAAACTCGACCTAAAAGAAGCCAAAGACCTTGTTTCAAGAGCCTTCTGGCGACATGCTATCTACATTCTCTATGTTCCTGCAGATGATGATATCCTTGTTATGTCTGAGCGATCTTCAAGTATATTGCTGAGCAAAGAAAACCCCCTTAATATTTCCCCTCGCACAATCAGGATTGTGGCCTCTTTAGATGGTCGTACTCCCCTCTCTTCATTTCTTTCCGAAGTGCCACTTGAATATGTCGATCAGGTTCTCTCTGAAATTGCAGATTTCATCAACATGGGTTACATCCAACGTATTTCACTGGAACGAAAACTGGTGTTGATAGAGGAATGCGTATTGCGCGAGGTTTTGAATGTCAGTGCTGATATCCTTGGTAGTGAAATTGTTTCTAAGTACTTGCAGAAGGCTTCCAAAGAAGGTATAGAACTGCACCCATGGATTGCTCGAATTGATGTGTCTAGCGAATTAGAGGTTGAATCTAAGTTCGATGTAACCATGACTCCCGCAGATTTTGACGAGATGGATGAAGCAATTTCTTTCGTTATTAACCGATTGACAGAGCAAGTTGGCACCCTTCTCGAGGAAGGTCAAGCCGACTCCATCTTCCGATTCGCACGAAAGAACTGCCGCAAAAGGTGGAAGCGATATTTCACTGACGTAACAATCTAATTTGAAAATACGTATCTTGGACGCAAAATTGATACTTCATTTTTCTTGGGTACTTGAAAACAGAATGGGTAGTTTGAAAGCACAGGACTTCCGCGGCCCCTTACCTCCGTCCTCACGGGGTTGACATTATGACGAAATCATTAGAGAGGAATGAACGAGAACTGCTTGCAAAATCCTTGGTTCCATTTTTCTCCTGCCCTGACCTAGATATCCCGCCTTTGGTGGTGGTGAGATTTCTGCATCTTTTACCCTTACAAGGTTTTCATCACTCGGCCTAGTCCGGTCTTCAAAGCCGGACAGAACCAGTTGGACAAAGCAAACAGCCACAGATTCTTATGAACCTGACGAAGCTCCTTGTGTGGGGAAGGAGGATTTCTGTTTGGAAGAATATACACTCCTTCTAATTCTGGGTACCGTGCTTCATGCCAGTCATTAGTCCACTTGCCTTGTTCTACTGGAACCGTATTTCTTGGTGAGTTGTTAAACTCACCTTGATGCTTGGATTATTCCAAGCACGTCATTTCCCTGACTACAGCTTCGGGGATGATATTGATGTTTTCGAAATACTCTTCACCCGAGTCCAGCTTTGTTTTAGATCGACCAATTTTTACAAGGCCATCGCTTTTGCCTAATAGATAACCCGCGATGTATTGGAGCGGCACCTGATGCTTGTCTGCCTCTTCCTTGCTCATAGCGCAACACTCGACACCTGGACTTTCGAATACAATCTCCACCATTTCATGCTCATGGCAGTGATCGATTCGGTTTAACTCCCGCATTCTCTGGAGGTGTTTCTCTCCTTGAATCCTTTGCACTAATGACCCATCATAGTGGAATGGATCATCCTTCATCTTGTGGATTGAAGGCGCAAGGTATACTGTTCTATCTCTCACCTCATCAACACCATCGTTGCCTGAGTCCACAAACCGCTTTTCATCACTTTCACCAATGACATAGCGGACATGGTAGTGTTTTGCATCTACCATTCTGTCTTGTTCGTCTTCAGTATCTTTCACACGGAGACGAGTGTCTGCTTCAATTTCTATTGCTGAAAATGGATTTTTCTGAACTTCACTCATTGCAATCACCATAATTAACTATATTAAATTAACAATAGTACAGTAATAAACTTTTCGGGCGGCCCATTTCATATAACTTTCGAGGACCAACCGCAGAAAACCCCCGAAAGGTATAGGACAACATGAAGTGTTATTATGGTTCTTGTAAGATTGACCGGGTGGTTTGGTGATGCAAGATCTACTGAGAATCGGTTTTGGAGTGCTTGTTTTTGGTCTTCAACACAGTGGGTTGTCAGCCTTGAGAATCAAGCACGCAATCATAGATCGGTTTGGAAAGAGTGGATATCACAATATCTTCACAGGAACTGCAATTCTGGCGTTTATCTTTTCATTCCTGATGATTGACTTCTGGGATTGGCTGTACTTCATTTTGCGGCCTGAGAACATTCAAATTCCTCTTTTTGCTGCAGGCATTATCTGTGGAGCTATTGGTCTCTGGCTTGCGAAGAAAGCTTCAGCTGTGATATCGGTGAGTACTGTAGCAGATATGCGGGATGATAGGACGCCTGAGCTCATCACAGAGGGTCTTTATGGAAGCATTCGCCATCCACTCTACTTGGCTACCCTTCTGCTGTTCTCAGGTTTTGCTTTGCTCTACCCGTTTCTACCTGTGGTAATCTACTCAATACTCATGAACACCTATCTTCTCATTGGAGCGTTCTTGGAAGAGCGGAAGCTCATCATCTACTACGGTGAGGAGTATGAACAATACAAGAAGAAGGCTGGATTCATTCTTCCTCGACTAGGCGGGAATGAATGAGTTTCAAATGGCCTATGTCAACCCTTATCGAACATCTTCTGGATTTTGGAAAGGTGTCGTGCTCTTTTCACGGCTTTCGGCGATATCTGATGAACCTTACCTCTCTCAACCACATAATGGTCAGTCTCTACATCTGGTGTGAAGTGCCGTTTGATATCCTCGATTACAAAGTGAAGCTGCACACAGTGGGGGCTGCCATCAACAGTAAGTGCTACGACCTCCTCTAGATTAGAATATCGCACAATAGAGCCGATTTTGAAACCTGCTTGATTCACATGAGTTTCCTCCAAACAAACTTGGAGAATCGCATATCCTCCCTTTCTTTTTACGTGCTCCTCAACAATCTCAGGATATCGGCTCATCATACACGAGCCAACCAAAAGAAGCCTGCCCTTTTCGCGTATCATTCTATCCCCTACATTTATTCGCATCAGATGCAGGATGTTTGTACCATCAAAAGCCACAGCTACCATTTCCGTCTGTACTTCGAGGTATGGTTGCTCTTTTCTGTTTCGGATTGGCTTACAAGCGGCAAGGCCACACGAGCGACGATATCTCCTTCAAAGACGTAGTTCATTCTGCTAAGGGAAACAACCTTCCCTTCATAGCGGGTTGTTATTTCGCCTTTGTCTTCAACCTTCCCGATGATATCACCAGGTCGTACTGAATCACCTAGGCTGCAATTTGGTACGAAGAACCCCTCATCTTCAACATTCACATGCTGTAATCTACCCGTCAGCGTGTTGGATACTTCCATCGAATCTCCTGGAATCATATCCTTAATCCGAAGGAAGTTCAGAATACCCTCACGCACCTCAACAGCGGCCTGTGGTTCGATTTCTCGTGCATTCCCTCTCATTTCTATGGTTGCCACAGGAACTCCATCATGTGCCGCCTCTGTAATTAGAGATCCCCGCTTACCATCACTCTCAACAACAATGGGCAAAGAAATCTGTGAAGCAAGGTTTCTTACATGAATATACTCGCGGTGCATTGCCTTCACGTAACTCAGGCACTGCTGGGTTCCTGTTTGCACGTTGAGCACGTACTCTGCTTTCGAAACTCTTCTCCATATCTCCCAAGCGATTCTTTGTGTTATTGTACCATGTTCGTCTCCTGGAAATACAGAATCTAGGTTCTTCGAATCCAATGGTGATACCATAGTCCCTAGTCGGAACGCAAGAGGATTCGCTACTGGTAAGATGGTCACCGAACCATCTATTCGCTTTAGACTTTCAAGGTGTTTCAATACAAGGTAGGTAGCATAGACACAGCTTGCGGAAGATCCGTCCATACCTGACAGCAGTAACACATTGGGTCTATCATCACCAAAAGTATAGAAACCAATAGTGGAACCCGTTTTTGGGTCTATATCAATAGCATGAACCTTCGCTTCAACCATCAGCAGACCTCCCACTGACTGCCATGATAAGAATCGAATATGTCAATATGAAATAATGTAACACATGAAAATCCGCACTACTTCATGCAGTTGAAAAGGTAGATGTCTGTCCTGAAATTCTCCTCCAAGAAGCTGTCATGACGCCCCAATGCATATTCACAGTCGGATTTGACATGGGGCTCCTCCAAAATACCTGAATGGACTGCACAGCTATCCGGGTCACCGATCCAAATGAGAGGATATCCCTTTTCCACAATCCTCACGCCGATATCTGAGTAGAATGGCTCCCATGAAACTAGAACAAGTGCGGGATCATATTTTTCAGCAGCTTCCAACGCATCTAGCTTCTCAACCCATTTGGGATGCGCAATGTCACTCCGCCGTGTCTTCGCATCGGTTGCTATGACTCTTCTCTCAACAAAAGGTTGCAGGAACTGTGTTAGTTTGCCATTGCCAGCCATTATCTCCAGAATTGGGTTCCTGCTTTTTGCTCTCTCTAGACAGTCCACTATTTTGCTGGCAAGTGTCTTGATGAACTCCTTCGAATAGAACTGGAAGAACCATCGACCGCTCCGATTGGATCCATTGCAGTACTCTTTGATATCTGATTTTTGTTCTATCTTCTGTAGAAACAACAGGACTTGACTATATGGAAGCAGCTCATAATGAAGATCCATCTTAAGGTCGACATGCTTTGTTTCTTCTGAAATCTGAGAATCCATGTTCTTGCACCGCTGATTATACTACCACAAGTGTACGAATGTCACTATCTACGAAAGCCATTAGTCAACCGTCTTTGACCATAGCTCTAATAAGCAACCAGTTATCCACTCAAACAGTGAGCCACAATGAGGTATTGCGTTCTCAGTTGGTAAATTGAGCTCTTTTTACGAGAATTTTATAGACCATACCTTCTCTGGCTCCTCACACAAACCAATGCGAGTCGGTGGTGTCTTTATTGAGTGATTACACCAAGATTGAGACAAAATGGCAACAACGCTGGGAAGATGATGGTATTTTTGAGGTCGACCCCGACCCGTCGAAACCGAAATTCTTCGTGACGGTTCCTTATCCATATACAAATGGAGCACTGCATATCGGGCATGGTCGAACATATACCGTAGGAGATCTTATCGCTCGTTACAAACGTATGAAGGGCTACAATGTTCTGTTTCCAATGGCGTCTCACATGACTGGCACTCCGATTCTAGGGATGTGTGAGCGAATCAAAGAAGGCGATCCAGATGCTATTGAGCAATACAAGCGAGACCTGCGTCTCTATCTGGACTCAGAAGAAGAAGTAGAAGAGCAAATCCAAGAATTCACAAATCCGTGGACTACAGCGAAATTCTTTGCTGATGTCATACACAAGGACTTCAAACGGCTTGGATATGGAATTGATTGGCGTCGGAAATTCACTACTGGTGATGATATCTACAACCAGTTCGTCACGTGGCAGTACCATAAGCTCATGGATGAAGGATACATCCGCAAAGGTTCTCATCCTCTCCTTTATTGTCCAAATTGTGGCAATCCTGTAGGCGAAGATGACCTGTTGGAAGGAGAGACCGCGAAGATAAAGGAATTCACAGCCATCAAATTCGGTTTCAAAGATGGCTATCTGGTACCTGCCACTCTGCGGCCAGAGACCGTATTTGGCGTTACAAACATGTGGATTAATCCAAATGCCACCTATGTCTGGGCGAAAGTGGATGGTGAGAAGTGGGTTGTATCCAAAACCGCCGCCGAGAAGATGAAACTGCAGGACAAAGATATTGAGATAATCGAAACCTTCCCCGGTTCAGAAATCGTTGGCAGGGATGCAAAAGCTGTCCATGATGAACATGATATCCTCATTCTTCCCGCTGATTTTGTTGATCCAGCTAACGCAACAGGAGTTGTTTATTCTGTTCCAGGCCACGCTCCCTTTGACTATGTTGCGTTGAAAGATTTGTGGGAGAACCCATCCAGTCTAGAAGAATATGGAATCAGTGCTGAAGATATTCGAGCTGTTGAACCTATCAGCATGATTGAGATAGAAGGATATGGAGAACTACCAGCAAAGGAAGCTGTTGAGAAACATGGTATCGATTCTCAGAAGGAGGCTAAGCATCTAGAGGAGGTTACCCAGGAGGTCTACAAGGCTGAATTCTATGATGGTGTCATGAAGGAAAATTGCGAGCAGTTTTCAGGCCGTCCTATCAAGGAAGTAAAAGAAGATGTCATCGAATGGATGAAATCCAATAACAGAGCTGATGTATTCTACGAGCCAGATCAACGTCCTGTTGTTTGCAAATGCGGCACTGATGTACGAGTGGCTGTTCTAGCCGGTCAATGGTTCTTGGATTATGAAAGTCCGGGGTGGAAGAAGGAAGCCTGGAAAGCTCTGAATGAGATGTGCATCTTACCTGAAACATTCCGAAATCTGTTTGAAGCTACCTTTGACTGGCTTGCTCAGCGTCCATGTGCTAGAAAGCGGGGTATAGGCACAGAGCTGCCCTTCGATGATGAATGGATAATCGAAGCGCTTTCCGATTCCACGATCTACATGGCTTTCTATACCATTGTCAATACCATCAAGGAGGAAGACTTGGATCCAGAGCAATTGACAGTGGCTTTCTTCGATTATGTCTACCTTGGTGAAGGCGATAAGAATGAGCTGTCCCAAGAGACTGGCATATCCGTTGAGCTCTTGGATTCCATGCGTGATGAGTTCTTGTACTGGTATCCAAATGATCAGCGACACACAGCCCCTTCACATATTTCAAACCACCTGAGTTTTGCCATCTTCCATCATGTTGCAATATTCCCTGAGAAGCACTGGCTCCAATGCATCAGTTTGAACGAGCACGTGATTATGGAAGGATCCAAGATGTCCAAGAGCAAGGGGAATGTCATACCTCTGGTTGAGATTCCCAAGAAGTATGGTGCGGATGTCTATCGGATATATGCAATCTCCGCAGCTGAGCCTGGTAGCCTGATGGACTGGCGAGAAAGTGATGTACCTGCCGTTAAGAACCGATTGCGGCAGTTCATGAACATCATAGAACGCTTTGGACGTACTGAGACGGTCGAATTTGAGGATCCAGAAGATTTGGCTACACCAACGCGATGGTTGTTGTCGAAGGCCAATTCTGCTGCTGCAAAATGCGGCGAATTCATTGACAACCTGAAGCTGAGAGACTATTCTATTCGTGTTACTTCAGATATGATTCGGACCGTTAATGAGTACTTGAATCGGTCGGAGGTACCTTCCAAAGAACGTGATGACGTGATGGCGTATGTATCTGATATTTGGGTCCGATTGATTGCACCTTTGGCTCCGCATGCGGCTGAAGAAATGTGGGAGAACATGGGGCATGATGATTACATATCACTTGCTTCTTGGCCAGAAGCTGATAATCAACTGATTGACCCAACGGCTGAACAGGCTCATGAGATTGTACAACGAGCTATCGACGATGTAGAGGAAATCCAAAAACTGCTCAAGGATGAAACTCCTGAACAGGTCCATGTGTACGTATCTCCTCAGTGGAAATTTGATGCGCTTGATAGCGTTGCGGAAGCGGACCTGCCAATTGTTACTGGCAAGCTCATGGGCCACCTGATGTCGAAGGAGCAATTCCGAGAGCATGGTGGGGACGTTAAGAAGATTGTCGACAGAATCCTGAAAGAAAACGGCGTCTGGGACTACTCAGACAGTGCCAAACAGGAGCTGGCTGTTTTCAATGATGCTGAAGATTACATGTGCGCAGCTCTAGACCTAGAAGTCCATGTTCATGATGCAGCGGACCCTGAATACGATCCAAAGGGCAAAGCCACATTTGCCTTGCCAGGACGCCCCTCTCTCTACTTGGAATAGAATAACTCTTACTTGGTACAGGCAAATGACCTCCCTGCACATGACCTACATGGGTCTAACTACTATTCTGCCTCGTGACTTTGGAGTCCATAATCCTGTAAGAATGTCGAGTGCAGTTACAACCATTATGACAGCTATTCCAAGAGGAATGTAGGAAAATATTGCAGGCATACCAAGCGATTCTGCTTGTCCAAGGGCATTCAATCCCAGAAAGGTTGCAATGGCTGCGAAAACCAGAAGAATGAGGAATATTCCACATCGCTGGGTCATTGGGAGTTTCTTTTCATGCTTCTTCGGTGACATGACTGAGAACATCAGCGCTTTTCTTTTTCAACAAACCGCATATGATTCCTCATCTTGCAATTGCATACCGTTACAGCCGAGCCTCCGTGTGCGCAATGTTCCAAGTCTCTTTGTACCCCAATAATTCCTATCCAATCACTTTTATAATGTTATTAACTATAGTAAACCGAGGTAAAAGCGTTGGTGCAACCAATTGGCCCGTTGATGATAGAGCACAGGCTGATCGAGCGGATGATTTCTGCAATGAAAAAGGAAACCGAACGGATTGCAGAAGGTGGAGAACCCGATCCATCTTTCATTGAAACCGCCGTAGATTTCATTCGCATCTATGCAGATGCCTGTCATCATGGAAAAGAAGAGGATATTCTGTTCAGAGATCTGGAATCGGTCGAAATGGATGATCGTGATGAAAAAATCATGAATGAACTGATTGCGGAGCATAAATGGGCAAGAAACAAAACTGCAAACTTGGTCAAGGCAAAAGAGGATTACATCAAGGGAGACGAAGATGCCGTCGGGCGTATCATTGCAATCATGGAGGAGTTGGCTGAATTCTACCCGAAGCACATCGAGAAAGAGGACAAGGATTTCTTCCGATCTGCAATGGAGTATCTCGACGAGGATGAACGAGACAAAATGCTCGAAGAGGAGTACGAATTCGATAGAAAATTCATCCATGCACTCTACGAAGATGTAGTCTCGGATGCCGAAGACCGGTATGAGTAGACAACCAAGATTTAGGCTCCCCGGTTGAGAATATCTTCCTCTTGTGTCAGGAGTATATCGAGTGCTATGTTGTCCGCATGATCTCCAATCCGTTCAAGATTGCGTAACGTCTCAACATAGACAGTATCTGCCTCTGGTTGACATATTCCCTGAGATATTCGCTCGTTATGGGCTTGGCGAAGCTTCTTCTCTAATATGTCCACTTCATCTTCCATTTCGATGGTGTTTCTTGCAACATCCGTATTCTTTGTTTTGAGCGCTTTAATGCCCTGCTGATACGTATCGGCAACCAAATCAAACATTCCGCCAATATCTTCACTCGCTTGCTCTGAGAACGCAATTCCGTTACTCATCCGCTCTAGGGCAAATTCACCAATATTCTCGCAAAGATCTCCTACTCTTTCAATATCTGTGAGTAACGCCAGTAGCTTCATTCTCCATATAGCATCTTCTTCGTTGAGTTCCTCCTCAGGTATCTTGTCCAGAAAAGTCTCTGTTGATCTGCACCTCTCATCTACGTCATCCTCCATCAACAGCACCTGTTTCGCATCATCTTGGTTTCTTTCAAGAAGTGCATTTTTTCCGAGTACTATCATTTCTGCGGTGGCTTCAGCAATCCTGTGAATCTCTCTTTCAGCTTCCCGTAATGCCGCCTGGGGCATATTCAGCATTTCATCATCGAAGAAGTGTTGACCAATGATTTCGCCCTCCTTCTCAGGAATAAGGCGCTCACAAAGCTTGACGAGGGGACCTACAAGCGGTACGAACATTAGACTAACAATAACATTGAATATTGTGTGAGCGTTAGCGATTTGTCGTGGCAAGGAGGTTGCAGTTGTTGTGACTAAATCGGTGAAGGGGCCTAGGAATGGGAAGAACACCGCCACTCCGATGATATTAATCAGTGATTGAGCTACGGCAGTCCTTTTTGCAGGGGTTGTAGCACCAAATCCTGCAAAGAGTTCAAGGAAGCAAGTTCCGATATTTGCGCCCATCACCATAGCTATGCTCATATCCAGCCCTATCAGTCCTGCCCCACCAAGGGCGATAACGAGACTCGTCGTTGCTGAGCTACTCTGTGTTGTACCAGCTATGAGTGTACCTATTAGAATTCCAATCAGCGGTATTGCGCTATATACCTATTGATGGCCTCCACAAAGAACTGATTTTCTGGATCTTCAATGATGGCTGATGCTCCCCCCTTCATGAATTCCATAGCAAGGAAAATGAGGCCCAAACTGAATATCACTTTGAATACATGCTTTAACCTATCGCTCCGTGAGAATGACATCCCAAAGAAACCAATGGCAAGTAATGGCCAGTAGAGGAAGCCGATGTCGAACGAAACGATTTGCGCTGTCAAGGTAGTTCCGATTTCAGATCCAAGCATAACATTGACTGCTTGACGGAACGACATCATTCCTGCGTTGACAAAGCCAATCAGCGTAAGTGCTGTTATACTGGAGCTTTGGGTCATAAACGTTGTAGCTGCTCCAGTCCCCATTCCTCTGATTGGGTCGTTACTCACTTTCTCTAAGGTACGGACAACTCGCTTGCCAGATAGTTTACCCAGCGTTTCCCTGAGCATAGTAATGGCAAACATGAACGTTCCGAGTCCGCCAATTATGATGAGCAAATTTTCAATGAGCGTTGCCATTCTACTTGTTTCACAAAACCCTCACTATATGAAGATTAGCTCAGTTCACGGCCCAGATCAGGAATCAAGCTTGTACTGTTAGCGATATATCATTGGAGAATGAAACATTACGAAAATGTAGTAAATTCATTTCCATCGAAGAAAAACTAACCTCATGATGACTTACGCTAATCACACTCCGTATTCGGGTTGCTAGGAATGCTCAGAGGTGTGGTATTCTAAGGAACTTGACCAGCGAGCCCTTGCGGGGCTCGTCAGGTTGGGCCCACAGGTTTACGGCCCGACCGTCATCCGCCGCTGGTCTGCAGTTCCTTTCTTGCTATCTCGCGACCCTCATCGTCGACAACGACTAAATGAGCGCCGCATGATAGTCAGCAGTCATAGCACCGCACAACCATCTCAAGGAGGTTGAGCAGGCCTTCATCGATTTGTTCTGTTTGTGTCATTGTATCACCGTTTTACTTGATCATAGGATCAGGTAGGTTCAAGTTTTCGTGCTCTTTGTTCTCGAACACTTGTTTGGCTGCTTTCATCAGGCTTTTCTCAATGCCGCCTATATTGTTATTGGTCGCGACCACGAGGTTTGTTTTCGTTACTATCCCTTTTTCGTCTGTCCAGTAATGATGAAGCAGCGTTCCTCGTGGGGCTTCCACAACACCCACGCCATTGCCTTTCTTGGGTTCAACATCACTGAGTTTCACATCTGTGCTGACAATCTCGGGATCTGTAAGCAGTTTCTCCATTTCTTCAACTGCTTGTATCATCTCAATGACCCTTGCCCAATGATAAGCGAATGTAGCATGGGTAGGTCTTCCGAGTTTCTCCCTAAGCTCCTCAAGCGCTTCTTGCGCCAGCGGAGTAGGCATCTTATCAGCTACATTGATTCTAGCGAGGCTGTTTGCCCGCCAGACCCCCTCTGGATACCCAGCTGGTTTGTAGTAGATATGAGTGGCATAGGAGTGATCAGGGACGTGCTCGCCATAGTACTTTCTGTATCTCTTAGCAGGAAAGTTTTCAACGATTTCTCCTTCAGGATTCATAACACGCAGGCGACCATCATAGATTTCATAGTTTCCGCGGTAATGCATACCAAGATAGTATGTTGGCACAACCGCAAAATTCTCGATAACGTCCCAGTAATCATCAACAACCTTCTTTGCGAGCTCCACAGTATCAGTTGTCCATTCCTTCAAGTCTTCCATTCTTTCGAGGAAGTTGTCTCTGTGTTCCTCCGAAAACGGGTTCAGCATACCGCCTGGAGTTGCGGTAACAGGATGGATTGATTTTCCACCTATTGCGGAGACTAAATCCTGGCCGTATTCCATGACTTGGAGAGCAAGCTTGCCTACATCTGGGAGCGACTTGATTATGTTGACAACATTCCGTTGTGACGGGTCCGCAAATGGCCCTGCGAGAAAATCAGGGGCAGCTAGCGCGAAGAAATGAAGTCCATGAGAGGATAGTTGTTTGGCGTTCAAGAACAGCCTGCGAACTTTCTCTGCTGCGGATGGCGGATTCACGTCCCATGCGGCTTCCACCGCTTTCACTGATGCGAGAAGGTGTGGGACCGGGCAGATACCACAAATTCGCTCTGCTATTCTTGGTACCTCTTCAGCCAAACGCCCTTCCAGGAACTTCTCGAAGAAACGGGTGCTGGAAATGTTGAACTGAACGTCCTTTACCTTTCCGCCTTTGCCCAGCTTGATTGTGAGTTCTCCATGTCCCTCAAGCCGGGTAACAGGTTCAATCCGAATTGTCCTCTCGTCTGTCATTAGCTCTCCTCCTTGTTCTTTCGAGATGTTATCTTCGAGAGATATGAACTAGCATAATCTGTGAAGTAGAACGAGCCAATCGTATCTGGGAAGTGTTCTCGAAGTTCTTCAGCATCCATATCCACCACTGAACCGAGCGCAGAGATTATTTTTGCTCCGTGATCAATCACACCTGGTGGAGGGCCGAAACACCCTTTGCATGGTGTATTAACCTTCGGACATTGGGCTCCACACAAGCTGATAGTAGCAAAACCAAGGCAAAGGTAGCCCTGATCCAGAAGGCATCGGTCTGGGTCTATTTTTCCTTCATGAGTGCGGTGGAACTCCGTTATCGTCTTATGTTCACGCTCTTTGGGACACTCATCACAGACTGTCTTGTTTGGAAGTTTGTACTCCTTCCCCTGCAGCAAGGCTGTAAGTCCTTCAAGGGTATTCTCAGGTGTGGGAGGACAACCAGGAATCCTTAGCTCGAATGGCACGATTTCGGTGTTGGCCTTTACGTGGTCTGTGAAACCTGGCATGTTTTCCTCAGGAATCCGTCCATTCGTAACAGTATCGGCTGTCTTGAATTTGCGTTCCATGAGCTCATCTATGCTCCACTGGTTTCCAAGACCTTGAACGCCTCCATAACATGAGCAAGACCCCCATGCAATCAGGGTTTGACTCTTTTTCCTCATCACTTTGAGGAGATGTTCATCTTCCTTTGTTCTACAACTTCCTTCAACAAAGCCGAACTCGATAGATTGGTCTGACAGATTCTCAAGGTCTTTCAACTTGTAATCTACAACCGCTGGCCAGTAGACGATTTCCAGTTCAGGAATCACGTCCAACAGACCCAGATGCAAATCAACTAACGATTGGTCACAGCCCCAGCAAGAACTCAGCTGCGTGAATGCAACGCGCTTTGCCATTCTCAGTCACTCTTTCCGGCTGGATTTGGTCCCAGCTTTTTGATTCGCTTGACCATCTGCTTGACTCCTTCAGCAAAAACATCACCTTCAGCGGCACTTGCCCATTGCAGATGAACCCGTTCCGGGTTTATTCCAGCTTGGTCTAGAGCATCCTGAAGGAGAGTATATCTGGCTTTCATTTTGAGATTGCCACTCGTATAATGACAATCACCTGGATGACATCCTGATATGAGCACTCCATCAGCACCCTGACCAAGAGCTTTCAGGATAAAACTCGGATCTACACGCCCGGTACAATTCACGCGGATAATACGCACATTTGGGGGCATCTGCATTCTGCTGGTTCCTGCAAGATCAGCCCCTGCGTAGGAACACCAGTTACAGCAGAAGGCCAAAATTTTGGGCTCGAAGCTCTCTTTATCGCTCCTGTCAGCCTTCACTTCAGTTTTTGCCATTGAGTTCACCTTTGCAGATGTCAAGTCACGGGGACCTCCGGCCAGTTCTTGGTGTCTTTGTCTGAGGATTATTAACATTCCTGATTGCGGCCGACCAGTTTCACGTCTTCATTCCTTTTTCAGAGGAGACAAGAAGTCTGAGAACTGATGAAGATACAGTTTATATGCTGTAAACGGCAATTCTTAGTATTGAGATAAAACCATCAGGGAGAGATTGCTGTGATTGTTGCTTTTGTAATGGCCAAAGTAGATTCAAAGAAAACACGTGATGTACTTGAGAAAGTGAAGAAGTTCGACCAGGTTGAAGAAGCATACGTCATTTATGGGGCGTATGATCTCATAATCCAAGGCAGCTTCGAGTCACCTGAAGCACTCAGCTCATTTGTTGTCGATGATCTTCGCCGTATTGACGGTGTGAAGGACACCGTAACCAATGTCGCTGCTTCATCTACGTAGTGCACGCATCAATATCTCTGGCCCAAGAAGTGCTGTTATCTGACGAATCTCACTTGGAAGCTTGAGTCCGTATGAACAATATGTGAACCCGGGTGGCATATATTCAAAGAAATGACATTACCAAAGCCCGGTTCTTTTCATCTCTTCTTCGAGAGACAAACGCCTTAGAGTTTCCTTGGTGGGCAAGCCACTTTCCAAATTCCATCCTCGTTCCTCGTAGTACTCTTCCAGCATATCATCAAGTTCTACGGTCTGTCCCTTTGACGGTCCAGTCGGCGCGGCTTGCTGTGTAAGTCTCTTAGGCAGACTATCGTCCTTTCTCGTTATGCCGCGCATGGCATTGAACAGTCTATTGATATTGACTATTCGCTCTCCTATTTCTTTCAGTTGTTTCTCTGATAGTTCTATACCGTTGTGAATCTGAATGGCCTTGGATACTGCAGGGTAATAGAACTCTGGGGGGATCTGTGTTCCGTATTTGCAGAGCCCGACACTTTCCACGACTACCATGTAATCCTCGCACTCTTTGACCATGATGCCCTTGTACTTGGGATTGAGCCTATCAGTCATTTCAGGTAGATATTCCTCGCCAAATCGTTCTCTGATTTCATCATCGAACCCGGCTTCGTCGAGGACCGGAAATGCATAGAGATGGTCCGCACCCCTTGCCGCAGTGGCAGCCGCAAGACCCATGGATTTCTGGGCACGGGGTTCCTGACCGGCTATTTCCTGTTTCTTCACTGCCATGACGAATTTTTCGGTTCCTCTCCCAATCTCCTCTGCAGCTTTCGCGCTCCCTTCTGCTAAGAGATCTCCAAACCCTTCTCTGTGAGCTATCATCTTTGTAAGCTCGATTATGGCTTCAGCATTCCCCCAGGAGAGGTCAATTCCTTCAGTATCCTCTTCTGTTAGAAGTCCTTCGTCCCATGCTTCCATCGCCCAGGAGATTGTTCCACCGAGAGAGATTGTATCCATGCCATATTTGTTTGCAAGGTGATGACCGAACAGAACTGACTCCACATTGTCGTTTCCGCATCTGGAACCTAGAGAAGACTGTGTCTCGAACTCGGGTGCTCCTCCGGTATACTTGTATGGTCCTTCACGAACCGTAGTCACTCGACCACACCGCTGCAAACAACACCAATCTGCCCTCGCTTTTACGAGGTGCTCGTCGTAGATTTTCTGGCCGCTTATCTTCTCATATTCATCAAATACCCCTTGTCGGAAGTTGTAGGATGGCAGTCTCCCGATTTCCTGCATCATTTCCACAAGGTTCGTTGTTCCATATTTTGCACGTTCAGGAGTAAAGGGGTTATCGAGCATCCTCTTGTGGAACCGATCCATTTCCTTGAGATAGTTGTCTGGGTCTGCAACATCGATTTTTCCGGTTCCTCGCACACTGATTGCCTTGACTTTCTTAGAGCCCATGACTGCTCCAAGACCTGATCTCGCTGATGCGCGGTCTCTGTCGTTCATGATGGCGGCGAATCTAACGAGGTTTTCTCCTGCCGGTCCAATTGAAAGTATTCGACATTTCTTTCCGTGTCGCTTGTGAAGCAATTCGTCGGTTTCGAAAACATCTTTCCCCCAGATATTTTTTGCATCGACAAGCGCAACATCATCGTCTCGGATGTTCAGGTATACTGGTTCGGGCGAGATTCCTTTGAAGATGATAGCATCGTATCCAGCCATTTTCAGCTCTGGGCCCCAGAACCCAGCTGCATGGCTTTCTCCCCATATTCCTGTTAGGGGGGACAAAGCCGCAACCAGATGTCTAGATGCCTGAGGAAACATCGAACCTGTTAGGAGACCAGTTGCTATTCCCAAAACATTCTCTGAAGAGAGAGGGTCTGCATCTGCTGGGATGTGATCGAAGAGAACCTTGGATAGGAATCCAGCTCCGAGAAGGAATTTCCTTACCATCGATTCTTCAATCGGCCGAGCATCAATCTCTTGCTCTGTGAGGTCGATCCAAAGTATTTCTCCACCTACTCCCTTCATGGTGTTTCCTCCTTTCCATATAGAATGTCTGCATGTTCATCATGGAGAGATAGTATTTCTCCATCGGGGTCCGTTTCTTGAAGCTTCTCACGAGTTGTAATTTGAAGGGCATCAACTGGGCACCGACTAACACATTCGCCACATTGAATGCATTTGATTGCCTTCCCTGTATCTGGGTTAATCTTTATCGCAGCGTACGGGCAGGCTTCCACACAATCTCCAGTACCTGTGCACTTTGCTTCACTGATTATGACGGTCCCCTTCTTAGTCCGTCGAATAGCGCCCTCTGGACAAGCGTCAATACAAGGTGCATCCTCACAGTTCCTACAGAAGAGTGGGAAATCTAGAGCAGGTTCTATTCGTAATACTCTTGCACGAGATCTTGCGGGGCTTATCGTCTTGAAGAAGCGCATGCTACATACGTTAACACATATCATGCAACCAGTACAAACCCGAGGATCCCCTATCACAAATTCTAGCTCAACCAATATGTGCTCCTCCTAGATTTTTATTTGATAGTCCCATCTGCTGGAATTCTCCGTGGCCTGGTCTGATGGTTGTCCTGTTCTCTTTGAAAACCATTTCACCCCTAACGAATGTCATTTCTGGAGCTCCAGTCATTTCAAGACCATCATACAGTGTCCATCCGCACTTCGAGAACATCATTTCGGGGTTTATCTTCTCCTTCTTGGTTGGATTGATGATAACCAAATCAGCATCAGATCCAATTCTTAGTACTCCCTTCTTCGGATAAAGGCCGAATATTCTTGCTGGATTTCTGGAAGCAACATGCAAGAGTGTGGAATAAGGCAACCTCCCCCTATTGATACCCTCTGATAGAAGCACACGTAGGATCATTTGTGTTCCATCTACACCTGCCCAGGCCTCTCTGATGTCATGTGTTCCTGCTTCTTTCTTTTCTATTGGACAGGGTGCATGATCGCTCACGGTAATATCAATTGTTCCCCTAAGTAATGCTGACCAAAGCGCTGATTTATCACGTTTGGTTCTCAGAGGGGGATTCATCTTGCTCTTGACTCCGAGCCTGTTCATCTGATCTCTATGAAACATCAGGTGATGAGGACAGACTTCCGTTGTGACCATCACCCCATCTTTCCTCCCTCTTTCGATTTCCCTGACGCCTACCTCACTAGTCACATGTGCTATATGCAAATGCCCTCCTGTTCTTTTCGCAATATCTACAAGCTGAGAAATCGCAAGCTGTTCAGCAATCACTGGCCGTGAAAGTGAATGGCTTATCGGGGCGTCCCATTCTCCTTCCATGTCACTTGAAAACTCTCTGAGGACTCCCGGGTCTTCTGCATGCACAGTGATTTGAGCTCCATATTCGGAGGCTTCACTGAGCAATCGTACCATTACTCCAGCATCGGCTGGAAACGGTTCTCCGGTAAAGGCTTTGAAAGCAGCTATTCCTTCTTCGAGCATTGGCCTGACTATTTTGACATTCTCGGAGTACATCATTCCCGCAGTAAACGAGAAATCAATAATGGACATCGATTTACCCGCTTCCACTTTCTTCTTGAGGGCGTCTGGTGTATCGACTTGGCTTACAAGTGGCATATCAATGACCGTTGTAACCCCTCCTGCAGCAGCTGCCCGTGAACCTGTGGTGAAATCTTCATGGCTCAGCATGTCAGAATCATGGATATGTGCATGAGCATCAATCAAACCCGGCATCACTATGTTTCCTTCGGCATCAATAACCTCTTTACCTTCTGGAAGATGCTCATCTGTTGCTATGGCGGAAATCTTGCCATTCTTTACTGCAAGGCCCCCTCTTACCAATCCCGATTCTAAGAGAAGGCGGGAATTTCTGATTACTAGGTCGGCCTCATTACTCAACTTGCTTTCACTCCATGCTTCTTTGTACTAGAGATGTTCCACCGCCTACCGGTGGGAATACAGCGACACGGTCACCATCCTCGAGGTGAGTATTATACCCATCGAGAAGCTCGATTCTTTTCCCGTTTATCATGCATGAATAGAAACGTTTGAGGCGTCCGCTTTCCTCATCAATTGCAACCTCTTGGAACCGCGCCCCAAATTTCTGCTTCAGCTTCCGGATGAGGTCATCGATGGTATCTGCTGTCATCTCTACAGTTCCGGTACCTGCTGCTTCTCGAACCGTAGCAAAGAGTTTGACTGTCACTTTCGCCATTGGTACCATCCATCTTCTAGCCCTCGAAATAGATGATTTTAACAGTTGCTGATTGACACTTTCTCTCAGTCCCCTTCATCGTAGGAATGACCCTTCATGGAATTGACAGTTGTCGGCCATCTCAGCAGGGATCTTATCATCACACCAGAAATCAAGAGAGAGGTTATTGGGGGTGGTACTGCATATGCTATGCTTGCCCCCTCAATTGGAACCCATACTCGTATAGTCAGCAAGATTGGTCATGATTTTGACGAGTACCTGAGTGTATTGCAGGATTCTGGTTTGAACTTGTCAGCGCTTCACCGCACATCGGGGCAAACAACGAGGTTCGTCAACAGATATGACAGTGAAGGCAACCGGAGTCAATCTGTGGAAGCAGTGGCACCTGACATAACAGGGGCTGATGTTGATGAAGCGGATGTTTCGGGTACCATTGTACATTGCTGCCCCCTTCTTGGCGAAGTGAATGTGTCATTTCTTGAGAAGGCAGCGCAGCATGCTTCATTTGTATCGCTTGATATACAGGGATATCTTCGTCAGATTCATGACCAACAAGTACAATTGACGGAGTGGAACGAGAAGGCGGACATTCTGCCTTTTGTGGATCTCGTAAAGGCTGATGAACGAGAACTGCAATATGCAACAGATAGTGTTGAAGAAGAACAAGCTGCAGAACACATCATGGAACTGGGACCATGCATCCTTCTTGTTACACGTAATCGTCGAGGATCAACCATCTATACTCCTGCAGAGAAAGTGGATATTCCAGCAATCCCCCCGAAAGAAATCGTAGATGTCACAGGTTGCGGAGATACCTATTCAATTGGTTTCCTTGTGGAATACTCACGAACAGGTGATTTGCCTGCTTCCGGGGTTTTTGCAGCCGGATGCGCATCATTCAATCTGGAAACAATTGGCCCCTATGGTATGCCGTCACGGTCTGAGGTTGAATCACGTATCACAGGTTATCTGTAGGCTAATCAGAAGTCTTTTCATATTGTCTACTAGTGACCATTTCGCAGCGGTGAGATAGGTTGCTCGAAGACTTGGACAAACTAATGGAAGACCGTGATATTGATGCACTTATTGCCAAAGGAAACGCATTCGAAATTCCAGATATCTTCTGGTTAACAGGATTTCGCTCCCCTGATTCAATCATTTACTTCAAACAACATGATCAAGATGGCGTTGTTGCAGCTGCAGCGAATACACTGGAGCGAATCAAAAAGCAAAGCTTCATTGAAGCAACCTATGACCTCACTGAGACCTACACAGAGATGATGAAAGAGGGCAAAAGACCATCAAACGAACCAAAACAAATCTTTGGCGAGATTTTCGACAAACTCTTTGATGGCGATGTTGTAGGTGTACCAAACCACTTGCCCAGTAATGCATTGGTTGCGCTGCAAGAAATCGGTTTGGATATCAAGGTAGTCCCAAATCTGCTGAAGAACGGACGTGCAACCAAGAACGCCGACGAAATCAAGGCAATACGAAAAGCTGGTGAAGCTACGGTTGCAGCCTTCAAGGAAATAGTACAAACTATCAAGGATGCTGAGATAGGTGAGAATAGTAGATTGATGTCTGAAGGGAAGCCGCTTACAGTACGTGACATCAAGTTAGAGCTTGAACACGCACTCCTGGATCGCAGGGCGGAGTTGGCCGAGGATTCCATTGTTGCTGTTGGTCAGAAAGGATTCGATTGGCACTATCTTGGCAATCTAGACGATGTTCTGAAAGCAGGTGAACCTATCATTATTGATGTGTTCCCCCGACTCAAAGAGGATAGATACGTGGCGGATGTAACCCGAACTATAGTGAAAGGCGAGGTTGATGATGAACTGCAAGCGATGTTCGATGCCGTCGTGGATGCACTACATGCTGTTGAGGATACCCTTGCGGCAGGAGCAATGATTGACGAGGATGTGAATATGGCTTGCTATAAGACACTAGAAAAACATGGCTTCAAGTCATCTCGCTTGGACCCTGAAGCCAAAGAGGGGATGACACATGGCCTGGGTCACGGAATCGGTCTTGAAGTTCATGAATATCCTTTCCTCTATGACCGCGAAAGCGCGTTTGAATCAGGGAATGTTGTAGCAATAGAACCTGGTGTATACATCGAATCAGTGGGCGGCGTTCGGATTGAGAATGATTACGTTGTTACTGATCAGGGAGCGGAACGCCTAACCACCGGACTTGACGATTTATTGTTCCTGTAAAATGGTCCTACTCGAAACTCAGCGCCCGTACCGGGCAAACGGAAATACACATTCCACATTGCTGGCATTTCTCTGGTGAAATACGGACATCACCATCTTCTCGACTGACAGAGATTGCATCGTATACACAGGTTCTTTCACACAATCTACAGAACGTGCAGGTATCAATATCTACAACTGGAGGTTGTTGTGGAGTCGCTCTCTCGATTTCCTGTAGAGCCATTCCATGAATATCCAAAACCGAATCGTAGTTGTGTGCATTCAGCCATTCGTCGATTTCCTCAACTATCTTTCCATAAACCTGAGGACCACCGAGTATAGCCGCTGTACAGACTTCAATCGCTGATGCTCCTGCCATGAAGTACTCGATGGCATCCTCCCCACTAGTTACTCCTCCAACCCCAATAACCGGGATATCTACCGCTTGTGAAATATCTGCGACACATCGAAGGGCTATCGGTTTCAGAGCTGCACCACTCATCCATCCATAACCATCATCACTTCCGAGAAGCGGTCTGCCTGTTTCAATATCTATATGGAGACAAGGTCCGTAGGTGTTGATTGCAACAATCCCGTCTACGTATGGTTCAACTGATTTTGCTACTTCTGCCACGTCTACCTTTGGACTCAGCTTGGCAAAGATTGGAATGTCCACTGCTTCATTTAGTGTCTTGGCGATTTCCTCATGCCCTCCAACATAATGGGTACTGAATTCTATGCCATGAACTCCTACTTCTTCTACTTGGGGCGCTATCTTGGCTACTTCTTCCGGCGTATATCCAATACTCGCTATCAACGGGAGCTCTGCTTCTAGTGCCCTCGAGTATTCTACCCGCAACCAGTCTTCAAGTGGTTTCTCACTCCATAATTCAGCATTGAGTAGTCCTTGTTTAGAACCACGAATACCCCTTCGAATAGCTGCGATATTTGGTTTTGGCACCTCAGCTGCTTCCATACTTACTGTCTTTGCGACGAGTCCACCAGCACCACCCCGTGCCGCTTCGAGAAGCACATTTCCGCTTCGCGAATTGGGTCCAGCAGCTGTTAAGACTGGATTCCTGAGCTCTAAATCTCCCACGTTGGTTTTCAGTACCGCCATAGGTATGCTATTGCGCGTGTTGAAATAAGATTTCCTGCAGTTTCACTGCTTTATTTCAAAAACGGAAACACAAGAGAGACGAAACAGTTATCAATGGAAAGATTCCCCTCCACCACCCTGGGGATTGGAATACTATGAGGACCAACCGTAAACCACCACAGACAGTTGCAGATACCATTGATAGTCTACTCCAAAGTGGCTTTTCAGAAAGTGACGCTAAGCTTTGTAGAGACACTATTGACAAGGCGTGGTATATCTGTGAAGAGCGGAATGGTGGCTACCACTCCATAGCACAGGAGCTATACGGGCTGTTGAATTTTCTGACTGATAGGATTCTTCCAGCAATTCGATGCCATTCCCATGAGACTTCATTTGTACGTCAGTGGCTTGAAGAGTATATCGAGGAAAATCTTAGCCAAGAAGCATTGGATTATGTTGTTGAACATCGCACATTCTCTAGGCCTTCAGTTAAGCTAGACGCAATAGGCTCAATCTGAATCTCCTAGTAGCTTTGCATCATTCCTCGCCTGGCAAGGTCATGATATACATACTCGAGTCCAAGTTCGCGGAGTTTGTCCTTTTTCGGTAGTCCTGTTTCTTTGTCACATCCTCTCAGCTCATAGTATTCATCGAGCATGTAATCCAAATCAGGAAGACCACCTTTCGCAGGTCCTGTGGGCATGGGCTCCTTGAGCAATCTTCTTGGGAGTGTTTCTTGTTCGCGAGTTATTCCGAGCCTGTGGTTGTATGCCCTTCTGAGATGACATATCCGTTCGGCCGCTGTTCTAACAAATTCAGGGTCTCCCCACTGGCTCATTCCAGTTAAGGGGGGAATCACATTGGTGAAGGTGTCGAAGTAGTATATTGGCGGCCACATTGTACCGTATTTGCAAATGACTGCTGAGTCAACCAGTGCGTACAGGTCTTCGATATCTTTGATAACCTCACCTTTGTGCACGGGAGATGTTATTTTGCTGATTTCTTCGAATTTCTCCTTTCCAAATCTGGCATTGATAACTTCAGGATACCCCAGTTCTTCCAAGCTTGACAGACTTCTCAGATGATCCGCACCCCTCACATTGGTCGCGTACGTGAGTCCAACCGACTGATGTGCACGCGGATCTTGTCCCGATGCTTCTAACCCCTTGACATGAACTGCATATTTCCACGCATCATTACCTATTGCCTTTGCGGCTTGTCGAGTGCCTTTTGAAAGAAGTTCACCAAAACCTTCCCGACTAGCAATCATCTCCACAAGTTGAATCATCGCATCAACGTTGCCCCATGAAAGATCTAATCCACCTGTGTCTTCTTCGTCAATGATGCCTTTTTCCCAGAGCTCCATTGCGAAACCAATCGTCTTGCCCGCAGAAATCGTATCCATGCCCAGTAGGTCACATCGCGTTCCCAAGTGGAAGATGGATTCTATGTCGTTATTCAAACAGTTGCTGCCAAAAGCCATGAGTGTTTCATACTCTGGCCCACCTGTTGGTCCCCGAGAGAACCTCCCCTCTTTAACACGAAAGACATACTTGCAACCTATTCCACAGCCATAACAGGCTTCTTGATTGATTCGATACTTATTTGCGATTACTTCTGGCCCAATATCATCAGCATCTTCATAGAACCCAGTCCAGTGATTCTTGGTAGGCAACCTGCCTATTTCATTAATCATCGCAACTAGGTCGGTGGTACCATACTTACGCAAGGACGCGATTGAGCTCTCCCACAGCTCGTCGTTGACCTTCGCCAGTTCTTCCTCATTGGCTTCCAGATATGCATCCATATCATGTGCTTCTAGACCTAGAGCACCACTGGCCGCGATTGCCTTAACATTCTTCGAGCCCATCACAGTTCCGAGTCCTGTACGTCCGGCAGCTCTGTAATAATCGACTATGATACATCCATAGAGGACTCCATTCTCACCAGCTGGGCCGATGGTGGCAGTCTCAATCGACGGATCCTTGTGTTGTTCACGAATCATATCCGTTGTAGTGTCTGTTTCCCGCCCCCACATGTCTGACGCATCTTTGAGCTCCGCGTCGCCATCATTGAGATACAGGTATACAGGGTTTGGTGAACGACCATTGAGTATGATGAAATCGAATCCAGCGTATTTCATCTCAGGACCGAAGAAGCCTCCAGAATGGCTTTCAGCCCATATCCCTGTCTGTGGACTCATTCCTGAGAACATGAACCGCCCTGAAGGTGAGAACATGCTTCCTGTTAGGGGTCCGGTACCTACAATCAGGATATTATCAGGTGAAAGCGGATGTGTCTCTGGACCTGTTCTATCCCATAGTATCTTTGATGAAATACCAGTACCGCCCAGATACAAAAGGGCCCACTCTTCTTCCATGTCCTTGATGTGGACCTTACCTTTGTCAAGATCCACGTCGAGGTATTTACCCGCATATCCTTTGTATCTAAATCCCATCTTCAGGCCTCCTCCCGTACCAAACCATATTTCTTGGCTAGGTCGCCTACTCCTTGTGCTCGCTCTCTTAGCCCATCACCGTCTAATGTGACCACGCTGATGGCATCATACTCACATGCTTCTACGCATGCAGGGTTTCCTCCACATAAATCACACTTTATCGCTTTGAGGGTAATGGGGTCTATCGCAATACCTCCGTAAATGCACGCGTTGACACAATTCCCACATCCAATACAGCTGTTTGGATTCACCGTAAGAATTTCTTCTTCGTTACGATGGATTGCTCCAGTTGGACATGCTTCTTGACACAGTGGATTCTCGCATTGGAGACAAACCACTGGCATAATGATGTCTCTCTTCTCCTTTTTTAGAACTTGAATGCGTGAACGCCTCGGATTGAACGTTTGAGTATGCTCAACAGAACACGCAAGTTCGCAGTTCCTACAACCCGTGCAGCGACTGTTGTCGATAGCTAGAGCTTTTTTCAGTATTGACGACCCCTTTTTTTTGGGTATTCCCGCCTCTCTCTTTCTGTCAATCCTCCTTTAAGTTGTTTTATTTATGAACCGGTGTAAACCATCCAACTCATCTTCATGTTGTTTCTATTTAGAAAAGGTAGCTGTTTAGCTATATGGCAAAGTATTATTGATAGTGTCTGGCTGTTCCAAATTGCCTACGGTATCCTAAACTCTATAGACGGCATAGGAAGATGCATACGCAATGTCAAATGAAACGCGTCGTTACAGACCGATTGCTAAAGCCAATATGGCGAGTCTACGAGAAATCATGGAGAATCAGGCGCTTCCAGCCGCCGAGATTGATACCGATTTCAGACTAATCTGGGCAAACAAATCCGGTAGAAAACTCATTGGAGTCAGTAACGATACAATAGAAGAAGGAATCACACTCAACCAGTTCGTTCCCAAGGAATACCGCGATTTGACAAATCGTGCATTGATGCGAATTGCACAGGACAATGCAGCCCCATCACTTTCTCTGCGAGTGATACGTCCCAATGGTGTGAATATCCCCGTGGAAGCTTCTGCTCAAAGAATCATAGATGATGGTTCGTTGGTTGGTTTCCTTTTGTATGCTGTAGATATGTCCCAGTGGGAACACAAGACCTTGGATACCCCCAATAGCAATCTGCTTGAACTGGTCGTCGAGTATTCTCCCTCAGGCATTGTTGTGCTTGATGAAAACTATACCTTCGAATATGTTAACGCACGTCTTTGCAATATTCTGGGCCGTACTCGGGCTGAGATTATAGGACATGATTTCAGAGAATTTCTGCATCCTGATAGCATAACTCTTGTCTCAGACAGATATGCACGCCGACAACGCGGGGAAGATGTTCCAACCACGTACGAATTCAAAATAGTGAGAGAGGATGGAACTATCAGAGATGTAGAAATAACAAGTGCAACAATGAAAGACGAGGATAACTCGATACGAACTGTCGCTCAGATTCTTGATATCACCGGCAAGAAACAAAGTGAACAAGCTCTCTATGAAAGCGAACGAAGATACCGCTCTCTTGTGGAAGGCATGGTTTCCGGTCTCGGAATGGATGATGCTGATGGACAAATCGTGTACGCGAACCAAGCTCTTGCTTCAATGCTAGGGTATTCCCTAGATGACCTTCTGGGAATGAATGGAGCAGACATTCTTCATGGTCATTCCAGAGACGATGAAATCGAACGGAAGCGACGCAGAAGACAGGGTGAGATTGACCACTACGAAGCTGATTTGCTGAGAGCTGACGGTGATTTATTGCCTGTTCTCATTTCAGCATCTCCTCTTCATGGTTCTGACGGTGAATACTTGGGTAGCGTGGCCATATTCACTGACATTTCTGAGCTTAAGGAGAAAGAAGCAGAGGCACGATTTCTTCTTGATTTGTTACTGCATGACATCGGAAACCAGCTTCAGTTGATTATAGCTGGTACTGGCTTCTGCGATCCGGAAACCCATCCAGATATGGTGGATGAAGGGCGGCAATATGTGCTGGATGGCGCTAAGAGATGTTTGGAGATAATCTCCAAGATTCGGCAATCCGAGACTGGTAAAAGCACCTCTTCCCCTACAGTAGATTTCTCTTCAATTGTTGTATCACAAGTCAATATCTTAAGGAATCAGTATGACGTCGAAGTTGAACTAGACGGGTTCGAGCAGGAAATCCCACTTGTAGCTGATAAAGCCGTATCCAGTTTGGTCTGGAATCTTCTTGAGAATGCTGTGAAACATAATCCCCACAAGAACAAGAAAATATGGGTCGAAGGATTTAGAGAAGGATCTACGTTCGTTTTCAAGATAGCTGATAATGGTATTGGGATGAAAGAAGAGGGAAAGAAAGAGCTCTTTGAGTTAGGCAGGCAATTTGGAGGTGTTGGACTGTATCTAGTAAGACGGCTGGCAGCCAAATACGGTGCTCATCTTTCTGTTTGTGACAGAATAAAAGGAAATCCTGGTGAAGGCTTGGAGGTTTCTATACGGTTTAAATCGGCAAAACAGATGTTGAAATGACTCGAGTGAAGGATGGATTACCTATCATTACTTGAAAGCGAGTATGACCTCCTAATAGCTTCGATTGTTTCGTGCCATTACAAAGGGGGCAATATCACAAAGACATATTAAAGCCGAAACGTGCCCTTGCCCTGTTGATAATATACCACTAACTACTCCACCGTTGGACACTAATAATGACAAGCCAGCTACCTCAAACCGATTCGCTCACATTCCAGGAGTTCGAACGTTTCAGAGGCATTGCTGACAGTCTCCGATTGGCTGTTCTTGCTTTTGACGTTGATTTCAACATAACCTACGCAAACAGAGCGGCTTTGCAACTGCTTCATCTAAACAATTCTCAACCTGATATGAATATTAGTGAGGTTGTCCCACCTGAGCAAATGGGATTGGTCCGAAAAGGGCTTGACGAGCTACAGAATGGAGCAGAACCGACAGCCCTTTCCCTCCGAGCCATCAGAAAAGATGGAGTTCATATCCCTGTAGAAACCTATGCGCAGCAAATACGTTCTCCTGACGGGCTAGAAGGATTCTTGGCCTATGCCATTGATATGACCCATCGGACTAGAGTCGAAGAGAAACTGAAAGAGCGGGAGCAATTTTTCGAGCTCATCGTTGAACATTCTCAGAGTGGAATTTTCATTATTGATGATGAATTCAAGTTCGAATATTTGAATGACCGGCTGGCTGATATTATTGGCCGGACCCGTGGTCAAATACTCCACCACGATTTTAGAGAATTCCTCCATCCTGATAGCGTGAATCTCGTTACGGAGCGATACCTGCGAAGGCAGCGAGGAGAAACAGTTCCGCAAACTTACGAATTTCAGGTGATCCATAGTGATGGCACTCCCCGAGATGTTCGAATTACAAGCACAACCATGAAAGGTCGGGATGGTGGCATCAAAACAGTTGCTCAAATCATCGATATTACTGGTGAGAAGGAAAGCAAGCGAGCTCTGGAACGAAGCGAACAGAAGTACAGAACGCTCGTGGAGACTATGGAGGACGGGCTTGGAATCGACAATGAGAACGGAGTGGTTACATACGCAAATGAGAAACTCCTACGAATGACGGATAAGACGTGGGACGAAATCGTTGGTCATGGAACACATGAACTGTTCCATAACTGGACACCGAAGATTGCTAAGAAAAAGATGAATGGGCGAAAGAAAGGCGAAACGGAACATTATGAAGCTAATTTGGTCCACAAAAGTGGGAAGCTTATTCCAGTCATGGTCTCTGCGTCACCTCTGTTTGCTGAGAAAAATGAGTACCAAGGCAGCTTTGCGATTATTACCGATATTTCAGATTTGAAAGAAGCAGAGGCAGAGGTGCGGTTCCTGCTAGATCTTCTTCTACACGACATTGGGAATCAGTTACAGCTAATCCTAGCTGGAGCAGATCTTTGTCGCTCAGACTCCCCTCCCGAAATCATTGCTAAGGCGAGAAATTATGTAAATGATGGAGCTAGCAGATGTCTCGAACTGATAACAAAGATCAGAAATGCTGAAGCAGCCAAATCCGAGCCTCTGAAGCCCGTTGACCTAGTTGATGTTTTGAAATCCGAAATCAAATTGGTGTCGCGGGAATATGATATCGATGTCCAAACTGAGAATCTACCCGATAGTGTTATTGTCCAAGCAGATAGTGCTCTTGCTCACCTTTTATGGAACCTTCTAGAGAATGCTGCTAAACACAACAAGAGCGATGATAGCCGGATTTGGGTGTCTTGTGAACGGGCTGACGGCCGATTCATCCTTCACATAGCTGATAATGGTCCCGGCCTTGAGAACAAGAAGAAGGTAGCCCTCTTCAACTCAGAGCGTCGATTTGGTGGTGTTGGGTTGCATCTTGTCAACAGATTGGCCGACAAGTATGATGCGCATCTGAGTGTTGAGGATCGAATTGAAGGTGAACATAGCAAAGGATTGCGGGTAAGCATCGCTTTTGCCGTCCCAAACTAATCATCAAAGACCGATGTACTAAGCTAATTCTGCTTTTCAATAGACCACAATCATTATGTTCTGATATAGCGTGAAGACCTTCTGGAAGAAGGTTGTGGCTGTATGAATACTCCCGAGTCTACTCTGATTCAGCATGGTTACGTTTTGACAATGAATCCCAAACGGGAAATCATTCCTGATGGAGCTGTCTATATCGAGGGCAACAAAATCAAATGGATTGGGAAAACAGAGGATTTTTCCGGATACAAGCCTGAGAAGACGATAGACGCCAAGAACATGGTGGTCATGCCGGGCCTGATTGATACACATGTCCATCTTGCCCAAGCTATGATTCGTGGTATGGCTGATGATGTATCTCTCGTTGATTGGCTGAAGAAGTATGTCTGGGTTTTGCAGGGAAATTACACCGAAGACGATGGACGTGCTTCTGCAGAGCTTTGCATGGCCGAAATGATTCGAACAGGCACAACCTCTTTTCTAGAATGTATGATTCACACAAGGTATGGATTCAACGGAATTGCAGAAGCCGTCGAAGAAATCGGAATGAGAGCAGCCCTTTCAAAGATCATAATGGATTCAACCGGTTATGCAGATAGTCCTGATATCATGTATCCTGGTATGGTTGAGGAAAAAGATGAATGCCTAGATGAGACGGAAGAGATGCTATCTCGTTGGCATGGAAAAGCGGATGGGAGAATCCAGGTATGGTACGGCTTACGATCACTTGGAGCAGTCACTCCCAGTTTGTTCAAGGAAGTGACTCGCCTTGCTGATGAGCATGATACTCGAATGACCATGCATCTCGGAGAAGTCGAAGATGATGTCAGGTATGTTCGGAATGAATACGATATGGGATTAACCGAGTTTGCTGAAAAGCAGGGATTACTCGGTCCAGACATGGTATTTGCCCATGGTGTGCATCTTTCAGACGAGGATCTGACTCGCTTGGCGAAGACCAAGACCAATATCTCACATTGTCCTGCAAGCAATATGAAACTGGCATCGGGATTTGCAAGGGTCCCTGAAATGCTGGAACGTGGGATTCCCGTTTCCCTTGGTTGTGATGGGGGGCCCAGTAACAACACCTACGATATGGTTCGAGAGATGCGCCTTGCTGCTCTGGTGCATAAGGCAGTCGTTGATGATCCTCTCGTTATGAGTGCTGAGGATGTTATTGAGATTGCGACTCTTGGCGGAGCAGTAGCAATGGGAATCGAAGATAAGGTTGGATCGCTCGAAGAAGAGAAGCTGGCAGACATCATCCTTGTTGATATGGATGGTCTCTCTCTCACGCCAAGTGTAAACCCAGTGTCGAACTTGGTATATTCTGGAAGTGGCACAGATGTTGATACCGTACTTGTAAACGGGCGAATCCTCATGCGAAACAAGGAGCTTCTGACATTAGACGAAGAAGCTGTGAAGCAAAGAGCAAGGCGCAGAGCTGTCGACTTGATGGAACGAGCAGATATCAACGTAGAACCAAAGTGGCCAACGAGATAGATTTCTGCTAAAGATGTACCAGAAACCCTCTCAACTGATAATTGCCTCTCTCTCGAAGAGCTTGGCTCCAAGTACGAGGAATACGATTGTGAATGTAAGAAGATATGCTACATTTCCCAAGAGACTGAGTGGAGTGGCGGCTCCTGACAGCACACCGTTGAGGAACATGATTGCATGGCTGAATGGTATTGCTAGGACAAATAGGCCGAAGAGCCCTCCATATTGATTTACGCTTCCGGTAAACCCTAGGATTCCGATCACCATGGTCGGAACTAGAAGTACCAGATTGTTAATCGATTCCGCTGTAGCTTGATCCTTTGACAGGCAGGAAATGACCACCCCTATGCCGATGGCACATAGAAGCACTAAGAATTGGCAGAAGAATATGAGTGGCAGTGTTGCTACATTCACGGTGTAAAGGTTAGTATAGTACTGTGCAGGTTGGGGCGGAAGAGCAGCTGCTCTTAATATGATTGACAAGTTGTAAACCAAAATTCCAATTATCGTAAACGCAGAATAGATCATAGTTAGTAGAAGTCCAGCAAACAGCTTGGCTGCCAGTATCTTGATTCTACTGAGAGGAACAACCAGCAGCGCCTCAAGGGTATTCCGCTCCTTTTCGCCAGCAAATGATTTGCCAACATAGGGCGATGGCGCAAGAACTGATGTAATCATAACCAAAAAGATTGCCAGCTGATGTCCGTATGTGGCTTCCGGTGCTACGTTATAGTAATCAAACTCGACCCTTCGAATAACATTGATTTTGTCTATTACATTAGATGCGAAGTTCTGGATTCGTGCGGCAGCAGCAGTAGCACGGTAGTTTGCAGTGTTCACCCAGATTGATAACGTACTTCGATTCTGTTGCTCAAGGTTTTCTGTGAAATTCTCAGGTATCACTACCCAAACTGATACGGACCGATTCTCAACAAGATTCTGCCCTTCAGAAGGTGTTACATTGATTAGCTCCTTTATGAGAAGCTCTGACTGATTTCCCTCGATATTATCATAGAGTCTTTGCCCCCATTCGTCACCGTCCTGCATGGTGATATACACGGTTTCCGGTTCCTCTGTTGTCTGTGCAACAATAAACGAGAGAAAAGCTCCTTGAAATAACCAGGCAAAAAGTGGGCTTATGATGAATCCGAGAATGAGCCAGCGGGACCTCAGGACACTCTTCACTTCCTTCTTGAGCATCCACATGCTTTTCGTTCCTGTTCTCTTTTTCTTTCTTCCCAAACTTAGCCACCAAAGCTTCAGCTAGTTTGGTTTCTTTCTGTCCTATAACGATTACGAAAAAGTCTCGGATTCAACTAGGGGGCATTCAAGTAGTACCTTGGCAGCGGTATCATTCTATCAGTTACTTGCTCAAAAAGACAGGCGGTACTTCGGCCTACAGCACCCTCCTTCCGCAACAGATGCTGAATTATACCTTTTTACTTTGCAAACCTGAGCTTCGACTCTGAAAATGCTTCTACAAAAAAGAGCTGGTGACGATTTGCAACATTTTGGTTTGGGATGCCTGCTTAAATAGAAATCCACGGAATTTGACTTTTCGGAATGCATCAGACGCCAGCTCGGTCAGCTCACATAATATGAAATACGAGCCAATAAATCCGACCCTTCAATGCCTTCCTGAAGTGATTGATGGGCTTCCTATGCGCACAGAAATTGAAAATTCTTATTCTTGGTAGACACCTTCACCAGTCACCAATCCAACATAGACTTCTTCTAGATCTGCGGATTTGAATTTCTGACCGAGTTCACCGGGTGCTCCTGTAGCCACAAGCTCGCCTTCATTCAGAATTCCTACTCTGTGGCATAGCTGCTTTACTTCATTAAGGTCATGTGTAGTCATTATGATGGTCCTATTTTCTTCGGAACTCAATTCCTTCAACAGATTTCTGACAATGCGTGCTCCAATGGTGTCAATACCTGTTGTTGGCTCGTCAAGAAAGATGATTTCTGGCTCAGTGATGAGAGCACGTGCAACCAAAACTTTGCGTTTCATTCCGCCGCTAAATCCTTTTACTTGGTAGTTTTCCTTCTCTCTAAGTCCAACAATATCCAAAAGCCGGTCAGCACGTTTCTGTAGCTCTTCTTCCGGTACGCCGTATAACCCCCCGTAATATACGAGATTCTCACGCGCGGTGAGTCTTTCGTAAATTCCAGCTTCTTGAGGCAAAAGGGCAACACGTGGTCGAATCTTCTCTATTTCCTTGACGACATCATAGCCAAGGACTGAGGCGTTACCTTTAGTTGGAGTTAGAAGGCCAATAAGAATGCGAATGAGTGTGGTCTTGCCCGCTCCATTAGGCCCTAAGAGCCCAAAAACCTCGCCGCGCTTGATTTGAAGGGTGACATCCTCAAGGGCTACCACTTCTTGCTTCTTCCCCTCTTCGAAGATTTTCGTAATTCCCTCTGTTTCAATGGCGACTTTGTCCTTCATGCTTCTCAGGTCTCTTCTGCCGTTTTCTTGCGCTTAGTTTTAGTATAAGTCAGGAATTGCTGGGAATGCGGGTTCACCTTTGATTTCTGCTTCAAGGAATTCATATGCTGCTTCCACATCTGTAGGACTGCCCTCAACATGAAGAGTTGTACTCCCTTCTGCCCCGTTAACTCCGCCTGCTGCAATGGGTATGGCGTCAACATTGAAGAGGGTTCTTAGGGCGTCGATTTCGGTGTATGGCGTTCCTTCATGGACAGAAATAGCTCCAACAGGCGTTCCTATCGCATGGTCCCATTCGTACATGCCAAACAACGCACTATACTCCTCATAGGCGACAGGGATTGATTTTTCAAGTCCCAACGGCATCAGCAATTCGATTCCCTTTGACGCAACTGCGCCAATGAAAGATCCGATGGATCCGCCTGTTTTGCTTGCAAGAAGTATGACGGGAACATTGTTCACATCCAGCGCATTTGCGCTTTTGATTATGACGTCATCTGGGCCCAGATCATCTAGAATGTCTACAACCTTCGTATCCTCAAGCCGCTCGCCTTTGTGGAAAATTTGATCCGAGTTGCGATTCTCAGCTTTGGTTACCCAAAGGCCGTCGGGAATGGTCAACCCTGCGATATGTCTCGTCTTGTCATAGTCCTCGACCAGTTCCTCAACCAAGTATGCAGAAGTTGTGCCTAGAGTAATACAAAGGTAGCTTTCTTCAAGAGCATATTGTACCTCGTCTGTTGCAAGCAATCCTTTCGCAATCAGTCTCTTTCCTTCTGCTGGAGTGAGTGTGACAAGCAAATTGGACATGATTGATTCTCTCATCTTCATTACCTCTGCCAGATACTTTTTACTCTGTTGTCGCAGCTATTGCGGCATTGAATCGCGAAATGGCCCTTTTCACGATTTCTCTAGATGTCTCCCTAATGGAGTTGTAGTAGGCATCAACGTCGAATCCAGACTCTTTGAGAAGATCTCTCACCTCTACATTCTTTTTCACTATGTCCGTAAGATTCTGGCCTGAGTTCTTGGATTTGATGGCTGCCTTTCGGAGCATTTCATGGACCTTAGGACGGTCAAAGCCTGCTCTCGTGAGGGTTGTCACAAGATGCTCACTTAGGATTCTCTCATTGGTCTTCTCCAAGTTCTTGGCGAGAGCCTGTTCATCTATGACTAAACCATCGATAACGCGGTTCAATTCTCTTACCATGTAATCGGCGAGTATGAATGCCTGCGGAATGACAAATCGTTCTGCTGAAGAGTTCGCAAGATCTCGTTCCTCCCAGCTAACTACCGTCTCAAGTGCAGGAGATGCAAGGCTTCGTACTATTCTCGCCAGGCCGCTCAGCTTCTCACAAGTTATCGGGTTTCTCTTGTGGGGCATGGCAGATGAGCCAATCTGTTCATCTTCGGCGAACCCTTCAAACGTCTCTGCGATTTCTGTCCGCTGCAAATTCCGCAAATCAGTAGCAATTTTGTCGATGGTCGAGGCAAGGTTGCATGCTACAAGAATGGCTTCTGCATGTCTATCCCTTTGCACTATTTGTGTTGTCGCAGTTGGTGTACCCAATCCGAGTTCTTCGAGTACTTGATTCTGAAGATCCAATCCCTGTTTCCCCAGTGCTGCGTGGCTTCCTGTAGCACCTGCGATTTTTCCCACGATTGCTCGCTTTTTTGCTGATATGAGCCGTTCAAAGTGTCTTCGAAGCTCATCTAGCCAAACTGCAAAACGAAGCCCACATGTGATTGGTACGGCATGTTGCCCATGGGTTCGTCCAACGGCTAGGAGTCCGGCCGTTTCTTCAGCCCGCTTGATGATGGTTTTTCCGAGAGATTCGATTTGAATCAACAGTTCTTCAAATGCTGCTTTCATCTGCAGAGCCTTGGCTGTGTCTTTGACATCGTTGCTTGTAAGCCCGAAGTGAACCCATCGAGTACCTGCCCCTTCGCATTTCTCAGCAATGGCTTCGTAAAGAGCTGCCACATCATGACGTGTTTGCTTCTCGATTTCTTTTGTGCGAGCTAATGTCACTATATCAGGCCGTGCAGTGCTCTTGATATCTGATGCCGCCTCCTCAGGAATGATGCCCAGATCCGCCTGGGCAATGGCAACTGTCTTTTCGACTTTCAGCCACGTCGCATGTCTGCATTCCTCTTCGAAAATGCGCACCATGTCTGGATGACCATATCTTCCGTAATCAATGGGGTTTACTGGCAAGCCGGTCTCTCTCCCGATGCTATTCATCTGTTCGTCACCTTGATATGGTTTGCTAAACACTGGATGTCTTACTTGATTGGTGCGAACTCAAGCAGAGCTGATATCATGAATGATTCCAATTTCCTCAATCTGAGCACTCGGAATCTACTGAAGATTCTGAATGAAATTGACCAGCTCTTACAAACAGGTTTCTCAGACGAGACTTCTCAAGCATCCCCTCTTGTGGGATGTACACTCTTTCACAATGAAGGACACTATGAGAGAGGTATCGCAGACGCAGCACTTGGAAGACTGGGAGGAACCGCCTCTCATTTCACTTGGCCTGAATCCTATACACTCTCAACGCGAGAACAACTGGATGAAGCTGAAGTAGTAGCATCTGCAGCCGATGTCCTTCTTTCCGCCCAAGTGAGCAAAGACAGCTTCGGCAATGGTCGCGCGCTCACTGAACGGATGGCAAAGCAGAGCCAAGCTGATTTCATCAGCCTCCATGATGACGTTTATGCTCATCAGAGCGCAATGGCTGTCCTTTCTGCTTTCAGAACCGCCTTGGTCGACCTTCAGGGAAAGAATATAGCTATCAGCTGGGCTTTTGGATCCAGGTTCGTTCTTCCAAGCACTGCTCACAGCCTACTTTCCCTTGCGGCTAAGTTTGGCTCTAATGTACGGATCGTCGCGCCATCGAAGTTCTCGCTCTTGCGGCGGGTTTACAAAGATGCCAGAAAGATAGCGAAAGCCAAGCCAACAGAGATTACGGAAGTTGAGGATTTCGAGGATGCATTCATTGATGCCGATGCAGTTTTTGCTCTCAACTGGGGGAGCTTTGACAACTTCAATCATCCGGAGCGAAATTCATCCGATGCTCAAGGATTTGAAGACTGGTACTTTACGCGGGAGACTATTGGGGACGATGGACTATTCATGACGGAACCCCCAGTTCGAAGGGAGATGGTGGCAACTCCCAATCTCCTGAGTTCTACCCGCAATCTTACAGGAGAATGGCTTGCGAGACGAATCGCAACACTTGTTTCTACCATTCGTTTTGTTCGTGAACAGAATGATACACACCACCCAATCGCACTACTATGATTTTCTACATGTTTGGCACCATACGGCCTCGGTATTGAAGTGAAGACATCGTGCTTTCCAAAGATCCTTCCAGAAAATATGTTCTTAGCAAAAATTTAGAACACGTGTAACAATTTTTCCTGAGGACATCCGAATGTTGCCCGCAAATTGAATTTGTAGAACGGATAGAAAGGGGATTGATTAGTGCGCTTTGCAAAACATGTCTTTCCAATCGTTTTTTAATACGTGCAAAGATTCGTCAATGGGTGAAGCCAAATGGTTAATTCAAGGAGACATCTTCAGTTCGTTCTAGTTTCTGTCTTTGTTCTATCGATGCTTGTGGTACCTATAAGCCCCTCATTCTCACGAGGAGCTGTTTCTCCTGCGGGCTTGCAATTCAACGCAGAAGACCCGTTGTACAATAACTTGACAGAAGCTATTGAAATACGAGAACATGATGAAAACAAGACCATTGATGGACATACAATCTTCACACTTGCGCGGTGCATGGTGAATCCTGAATCGCCTCGAGGGTGGAGCGTTGTTGACACTGGGTTCATGTCAATCGATATGGACGGCGATATCGAATACTATCAATCCGGTTTCAGAGGTCTTACGAATAAACTGATCAATTCCACAACTGTTGTGAAAGCCGGCCTTCCAGAAGCGCCCAACAACCTTTCATTTTGGAATATGGCTACTAATACATCAGAGGTATTTCCCGTTCCTTCCGGACATCACGATTTTGTCTACAATCCGGTGGACGAGGAGTTCATGATTCTAACCTACGAATCATCTAACGAGATGTGGAATGGTCTTCCAGTTGGCTATGATGACATCTGGATTTATGATGCAGAAGGAAACGTGAAATGGCACTGGAATGCTACCGAACAGCTTCCATTCAACAGCTCGATGTATGATAGCGATATCAACCAGACGTTCCATGGAAGGACAGACTGGATGCATGGGAATGCTCTTGTCTGGGATTGGGAAAACGATGCTGTATACTACAATGTCAGAAACCTCAATACCTTCTACAAGATCAATACTGAGACGAAGGAGATTGAGTGGGGTGCTGGTGAATATGGCGATTTCACCCTCATTGACGAGGATGGCAACGAAGTAAACGATAGCTTGTGGTTCCAGTCTCATAGCCTTGAGAGGATTGGATCAAACCGTTTCATGATGTTCGATAACGACATGTACAATTACTCCAATCCGGACTCCATGGCTGCTGAACATGGTCATTCCCGGTACATTGAGCTGGTAGTTGATGAAGACGCCGGCACGGTTCGTGAGACATGGACCTGGAGCGCACCAGATGATACAGTGTACTACTTCCCACGTTCTGGCGGTGACGCGGACCGTCTTCCGAATGGAAACACACTCGGCATTTTCGGTGTGAAGGGCAACGCCTTTCCTGGATACTCATATCCCATCTTTCTAACAGAGGTTACTCCAGAGGGAGATATTGCTTGGGAAGCCAAATTCCAGAATACCACCGATTACTACTACTGGATCTACCGGGTACAGCGGTCTTACGATGCTCCCCTTGTGGAACTAGGTCAAGTTGAGTCGGGGACTTTGGAGCTTCAGATGTGGAATGCGTACTACGAGAACCACGAATCTCCTGCGACAGTCTCTATACTTGAAGGATCAACTGTCCTTGCAGAAGAGAGTTTCAACTTCTCTCGCTATTGGCAAGCGACGGATCTTTCGTTGGACCTGCCAGCTCTGTCTGGTGGTACGCACAACTTGACCATATCAGTTGAGAATGCTGATGGCTCGGTTGGTTCTGCGTCCATTACCGTTGAGATTCCAGCCAACTACACACCGTTTATTCTGGTTGGTGCAGGAGCTGTTGTTATAGTAGTCGCTCTTGTTGTCTACATGAAGAAACGGTAGAATCAACACAAAACGGGGCTCTATTTGGGCCCCCTTTTCTTCCTTTTTCTGAGCAGCATCGCTGTTTACTTTCATCACATTGTTTTCGCCGTTGTTTGACCCGATGGTTTATCATTACTCTGGGAGAAATGGAACCCAATATGTGGCGTTTCACAAGACCGGATTCAAGGAAAGTCTGGAACAACCCTGATGCGAAAGAGCGACTAAGCAGATACAGAGCAATTATTGATGATTCAAAATGGGCAAAATATCTGCTGACAAAAGACGTTGAAGCGGATGTTGACCTGAGCGAGTCGACAGAACAGCTCTGGGCGGTTCATGACCAGCTTTCTGAAGAATTTCAAGACTATATTGATGTTGTTGATGGAGGAGAAGAGCGAAAGAATCAAGCTAATCCACCTGAACAGAGCTTTTTGGATTTGAAGATTGAACTGGCTTATCAAATCCTTCAGAACTGCCATTTCTGTGAGCGTAAGTGTGGAGCTGATCGAACCAAAGATGAGAAGGGCTGGTGTAAGCTTGGCGAAGAATCACGGGTGTCTTCCGCGTTTTTGCATACCGGCGAAGAAGCACCACTTGTTCCAAGCGGAACCATCTTCTTTGCATCCTGCTGTTTCGGTTGTGTATTCTGTCAGAACTACGACATATCGACCAATCCGAACAATGGAAGAGCCGTCAGCCCCGAGGGGGTGGCATCCATTGCAGAACGCCTTCATGATGATGGTGCACTCAATATCAATTACGTGGGCGGAGATCCTATTCCAAATACTCACACCATTATCGCCTCAATGCAGCACCAGGAATCCAATGTTACACAGCTATGGAACTCGAATCTCTACTGCTCGGAAGACACCATGAAGCTGCTTTTCGATGTCATTGATGTTTGGTTACCTGATTTCAAGTATGGAAACAACGAGTGCGGAAATCGTCTGTCAGGCGTGACCAGGTATTTTGACGTGGTATCGAGGAATCATGCCATTGCCTACGATTCAGGTGAGGTGATTGTCAGACACCTTGTGATGCCGAATCATGTCGATTGCTGTTCTATTCCTATCCTTGAGTGGATTGCCGAGAACATCCCCCAGTGTATGGTGAATATCATGGGCCAGTACAGGCCGCAGCATAAGGTGACACGCCAACAGGAACGATTTTCAGATATTGCTCGGCCAGTGAATCGGCAAGAGATGCAGCGAGTGTTTGACAAAGCAGACGAGCTAGGGATATGCTGGAGACCAGTAAGCTAAAGCAATCCCAGGCTTCCATAGATTTCAGAATTTACAATCTTCAATCAGTTCTTCTTCTATCAGTCTTGTTTCATCGCATGCATCCAGCAATTCGTCTGTGGCACGACTCATGGGTCTTCCCTGTGGATCATAACAATCCCTGTAGTAGAGGATGATTAGAACGCCAGCTTTCTTTGCTGATATGATTGCAGGAATGAAATCACTATCCCCTGTTACAAGGAATGCTGTGTTGATTTGTTTGTCCCAGCTTAGCCGCATAAGATCTACAGTGAAAAGCACATCCACTCCCCGCTGAAAAAAATTGCCGGTTTGTGGATTATGCGCAGTTTTCCCCAGCCTGACTTCGAAGCGTGACAAACCGTTGATACTCTTCACAAACCGATCGTGGTTTGCCGCTCGGTTTTTTTCATCTTCAGTTGGCTCAGGGCTGACATACGGATTGCTATCATATACGAACGTTCGAAGCCGCTCCTTATCTCCGCAGATCAGATCCGAGAACTCCTCGAAGTTGATTCGTGGTTCACCAAAACAATATTTGAGAATCTTAGCTAGATACCCCAAGTCGATAAGGACAGCAGCTCGATCCAACTCAAGCACCACCATATTGCTCCTTTCTGGTTCACCTCACGCCAGAGCGGCTCAATGCAAATAATAACTCGGTTATACAGTTAAGGGTTCTTTGTTCGTGTTCTGATGGTTCGGTCAGACCAACGTCTGCTTCTCAAATCCGTTGCATTCTGGTCTATTCATTCTGTCCCCATATCTTTGTTACTGAAATCGTCTCTCTCAATTATCTATAAGTTTAAGACAGCGTTCTTTCACCCTCCGATACGGTAATATCCCTTTTTACCCAACTTATGATACAAAGTGTGAAAGATGAAGCGAACCAAGACAGAGCAAATCTACTTCGAGATGCTAGATGAAGAAGTGGCAAGCCTTGATAGAACTCATGAGATTGCTAAGCAAGTTATTGATGAATCCATTAATCGGGCAGATTTGCGCCAGAACTATCTTTATCCTCTGCAGGAACAAGGGAAGGTACGAAGCATAAGAAGGGGAATCTATCATGCTATCATCCCCAGCAGAAATGAGCTTCGGAGTATCCCAGATCCCTTTCTGATTGGGCATGTTGTTCGGCCGCATGGTTTTCTAGGATACCACACGGCTCTTGAGTACTATGGACTTGGCCACAGTCTGTACTATAGGGATGTGTATATTTGTGTAGAAAGCGAGAATAGACGGTTCCGTCCTTTCGAATATTACAAACGTCGGTATCGCCCAGTGGTTGTGAAGGATACTGATTCTTTCATCATCAATGCTAGGAGGGGAACAAAAAATGTCAGAGTATCCTCGCGAGAACGTACCTTTGTCGACTGTGTAGATAGGATTGACTATGGTGGTGGATGGAAAGAGTTGCTGCTGTCGTTACTTGGAATGAAGCTGAATCCAAGGAGGTTACTCGAAGTTCTTGAAAATCGCGGTAACCAATATCTCATTCGACGAGTTGGATTTGTTTTGGATTTGCTGAGGAATCACTCCTCGTCATATTCTATGTTTGATGCTGCTACTATGGAGAAGTTTTTCGAATTGGTTGACGGAGCTCGTCGGTATTTATTGAGAGATTCTGAATCGGACCATGGTTATAGTCCAGATACGGAGCTCAACCGACGGTGGTTGCTATATGTACCTGCTAATTTTGAGAGTCGCTATTTCGGGATGATTTAGTATTGGCTTTGCATATATCGAGACGGTCCTGAATTATTAGGCTCCAACCACCTTTTTCAAAAGCCCGATTTCAGCTGATGGAAATGGATGAATAAATGCATGGCAACTGAGCAAATAATATGTCAGGTCACAAAATACTAAAACGAAACTGCGAGACAAA